>NZ_JBVBUV010000094.1:0-12213 GCF_057445395.1 Litorivivens sp. | reverse complement strand
AAAGCCGCTGGGTTTGGTGGCGCTGAGGGCGTTGGGCTGCGTGCTTGGTCACGGGATAGTCCTCTAAAAATAGAAAAACTTTCTAATAAATTTGCAGCAACTGTACTTTTATAATACAAATGTGTCAAACTAATCGAAATTAAGTATAGAAATGAGCTGCCAAGATGACGTCATCGCCCGCTACTCAGGGAACATTGAGCAAAACGGATCGCACTCGCCTGCGACTGGTTGCAGCCGTTCGTAAGGAACTGGAGGGCAGCGGAAGCTTCAATGCTGAAAAGGTTGCCCGGCGTGCCAAGACCTCAACCGCCACCTTTTACAACCATTTCGAGTCGCAAGACGAAGCCTTTGATGCGGCTTATCGGGCGTTGATGGATGATCTGGTGCGGCATGTTACCGACGGGCTGCAAGTGGAGCGGCTGCTGGACGTGGGGCTTGAAACGTTTGCGGCCCAGTGGGTCGCGGGGTGTGTTCGCTTTTTCCGTTCGAACAGTGTGCTGTTTGCTCTATCGCAGGCCAAGGCACTGAGTTCTGCTGCAGTGCGAGAGGTTTATGCCGACAGCGAGAAACGCGCGATTGATCATTGCGAGCGCTTTGTTCGCCTTGGTCAGAGTGCACGGCTTTTCAGGGCGGGCGAGGCAAGAGACATCGCGCGGGCAATGATGATTCTGTCGGAGGGATACAACAATCCGGCGGTCTTGCAAATGGCGCCCGGAGACGCCTTGCATCGAGAACTGGGCGGCGTCATCGCCCGTTTGTTGGAAAACACTGACGCCTGATTAGGACGTGTAATTGGTAGCGTTTGTTTGCAGCGTTTTTTTGGAGATTGACACGTGAAACCCTGGATTCGCGCGATGATCGCGCACGCCATTATTTTTCTGTTGGCCGGAGCCGTCGTCCTGGCGGCCAGCCCTGCATCAATTCAACTGGCTGGCTGGCCACTGTTCGCCATTTGTGCGGTGATTGGCTTCGTTGTGCAGTGGGTCGTTTTTATTCCGTCCTATCTGGCACAGACCGAGCACTATTTCGACCTGACCGGCAGTCTGACCTATATAACACTGGTCATCATTGCGCTGGTCTACGGCAATGCCGACCCACGTTCGTTGCTGTTGGGTGTGCTGGTGCTTATCTGGGCCGGGCGCCTTGGATCATTTCTGTTTCTGCGTATTCGCCGGGCGGGCAAAGATCCACGCTTTGACGCGATTAAGGGGATCTTTCCACGTTTCTTAAGCACGTGGAGTCTGCAAGGGCTCTGGGTTCTGCTGACGCTGGCCTGTGCACTGGCGGCAATGACCGGTGAGCAAAGTCAGCCGCTGGGGCTGATCGGTGGTATCGGATTTGTCGTCTGGCTCTGTGGTTTTGCAATCGAGGCTGTGGCAGATCGGCAAAAGAATACTTTTCGCACTGACCCGAACAATGCCGGGCGCTTTATTCAAACTGGGCTGTGGGCCTGGTCGAGACATCCCAACTACTTTGGCGAGATCGTTTTATGGTTTGGAGTCGCGATTATCGCCTTTCCGGTTTTGCAGGGGTGGCAATACGTCACCTTGATCTCACCGGTTTTTGTTGCCGTGCTACTCACCCGTGTCAGCGGTGTGCCCCTGCTTGAACAGCGCGCTGATAAAGAATGGGGTGATAACGCGGAGTACCAACGCTACAAGGCCGCAACGCCCTCTTTGATACCACGTCCGCCTAAAAACAAGTAACCCGAAACAAATCACTGACAAGGAATTGCAATGCCTACTACCCTCGTGAATCGTGTGGACAGCACACTCCCTGAACACGATGAACATCCCTATCGCAGTGGCGCTTGGACTCCAAACTTTGAGGAAGTCACTGCAACGGACATGGAGGTCATCGGTGAGATTCCCAAAGATATCAGCGGTGTTTATCTGAGAAACACGGAAAATCCGGTGCACGAATCTATTGGTAAATATCACCCATTCGACGGCGATGGCATGTTGCACATGATGCGTTTTACCAATGGCAAGGTGGAGTATCGCAATCGCTTTGTGCGCACACGAGGCTTTGCTGCCGAGGCAGAAGCGGGCGGTCCCTTATGGATTGGTATGGCCGGCAAACCAGAAAATTCAAAACGCCCCGGCTGGGGTGCGCATGAGCACCTGAAAGACTCTTCTTCTACCGATGTTGTCGTTCATGCGGGAGAGGCGTTATCGACGTTTTGGCAGTGCGGCGAGGGCTATCGTCTCGATCCTTACACTCTCGATAATTTGGGTATAGAAGCATGGACACCCATCGACGGCATTTCGGCCCACCCCAAGGTTGACGAGAAAACCGGGGAGCTGCTGTTTTTCAATTACTCTAAGCACGCGCCCTATATGCACTACGGCGTGGTGGGTGCGGACAACCGCCTCAAACACTACGTGCCGGTAGATCTGCCGGGGCCGCGATTACCCCACGATATGGCGTTCTCGAAGAACTATGCGATTCTCAATGATTTCCCCATGTTCTGGCATGAGGAGCTGTTGAAACAGAACATGCATGTACCCGTGATGCATGATTTGCCGTCACGTTTTGCTGTCATTCCGCGTTTCGGCCAGCCCGAAGACATACGTTGGTTTGAGGCAGAGTCGACCTATGTACTTCACTGGACCAATGCCTGGGAAGAGGGTGACGAGCTGGTGTTGGATGGCTACTTCCAGAATAATCCCGAGCCGCCGCCGTTGGATTTTGGTCCCGAGAAATATCGTCAACTGTATGCCTTCTTGAACATGCATGGAGTGAAGCCGCAACTGCACCGGTGGCGATTTAACCTCAAAGATGGCACAACCCGAGAAGAAGTGCTTTACGACGAGGAAGTCGTAGAATTTGGCACGATCAATCAGCAATACGCAGGTGTAAAAAACCGCTACGTGTACAGCACCACGTTGAAGGAGGGCTGGTTCCTGTTCACAGGCCTGATTAAGCACGACCTCGAAACCGGCACGGCTCAACGTTACGATTTTGGGGATGAAGTCTACGGTTCCGAGGCTCCCTTCGTGCCGCGCGAAGGCGCTAAAGATGAAGATGACGGTTATCTGGTTAGCTTTCTTACTGACATGAAGCGCAATCGTTCCACGTGTGTTTTGATCGACGCAAAAAATATCGAGGCCGGTCCTGTTTGCGAGATTGTTCTGCCACACCGCATTTGCAGTGGTACTCACGCTTGCTGGGCTTCGGACCAGCAAATCGCCAACAACTTTGATTAAAACAGGACGTTATTCTCAAGCCTTCAATGTCAGGAGACGCAAATGAGTGAAGTGTTTATTCTCGGCGGCGCACAAACCGACTTTGGTCGCAACTGGACGCGCGATGACAAAAGCCTGTTTGATCTGTTTGCGACTTCCGTTAACAGCGGCCTCGAAAATTGCCAACTGGATGCGAAAGAGGTCGAGGTTGGCCATGTCGGTAACTTTGTGGCGGAACTGTTTACCGGCCAGGGTATGCTCGGCGGTTTCTTCGGTCATGTTCACCCAGATTTTGCCGGTATGCCGGCTTCACGTCACGAGGGAGCCTGCGCCTCCGGTTCGTTGGCGATGCTAGCTGCAATGCGGGACATCGAGAGCGGACACTACGACCTGGCGTGTGTGGCCGGGGTTGAGCTGATGCGCAACGTTAGTGGCGATATCGCGGCCAATAACCTTGGTGCTGCGTGCTGGGTGGGTCGTGAAGCCACGCAGGTTAAGTATGTTTGGCCGGCGATGTTTTCCGATCTGGCGCAAGAGTATGAGCGCCGCTATGGACTCAAACATGACCACTTGAGTGAGATCGCGCGGATCAACTTTAGCAATGCCAAACGTAACCCCAACGCCCAAACGCGTAGCTGGACGTTTGCCGAAAACAGCTTTAGCCAGGACGAACGCGACAACCCAGTGGTAGAGGGGTGGATGCGGCGCCACGATTGCAGTCAGATCACCGACGGCGCGGCGGTTGTATTTCTGGCCTCCGCGAAAAAGGCCAAGGAATACGCCGACAGACGGGGTATCGCCCTTGATTCCCTGCCGCGCATATTGGGTTGGGGGCATACGACGGCGCCGATGCTACAGCAGACTAAGATTGAATCCAGCCGAAACCAGGATTACGTTTTCCCTTGGACGCGCAAAGCAATAACGGACGCCTACCGGCGCGCGGGTATCGCCGGCCCCGAAGCGCTAGATGCCATCGAACTTCACGACTGTTTCACCATTACCGAATACATGGCCATTGAACACTTCGGTATTACCGCGCCTGGCGAAGCTTGGAAAGCCGTGGAAGAGGGGACTATCGCTTTTGACGGGCAACTTCCCATCAACCCTTCTGGCGGTCTCATTGGTCAGGGCCATCCCGTAGGCGCCACCGGTATCCGCATGGTGCTGGACGCCTGGCGGCAGACCACGGGTAACGCCGGAGATATGCAGGTGGCCGGTGCGAAAAAAATCGGTACTTATAATGTTGGTGGTTCCGCCACTACTAACGTGTCCTTTGTTGTGGGAGTTGCCTAGTGATGACAGATGCCTATATCTACGACGCTTTGCGTACACCGCGTGGCAAAGGCCAAGCGGCTACCCAGGATAAACCCGGCGGTGCTCTGAGCAGTATTGCTCCACACAGCATGGTCTCACAATTGATTGATGCATTAGCAGAACGCAACGGCGACGACGCCATGGGTGGCGTGGAGCGATTACTGCTAGGTTGTGTAGGGCAAGTGCGTTCCCAAGGCGGGCATATCGCGCTGGTAAGCCGGTTGGCGTCCCAATTACCGGACACTGTTGCCACCAAAACCCTCAACAACTACTGTGTGTCCGGCCTGAGTGCCGTGGGGGAATCTGCGCTGTGGGCGCAGGCCGGGCAACCGGGCCTGAGCTTGGCGGGTGGTGTGGAAAGTTTGTCGCAAGTGCCTTTCATGGCCGACAAGGCGGACTACTATCTCAACGACGACCTGCGCCGAGAATTGCGCTGGGCTTTGCCCGTTATGGGTGCAGAACTGATTGCTAGCCTTGAAGGCTACAATAAAGCAGAGTTGGATACGTTAAGCCTGGCTTCTCATCAGCGCGCGGTCGCTGCTTGGGATAACGGGCATTACGACAGCAGCGTCACACCCGTGCGACACGCCGACGGGAAGCTGGCGCTCGCGCGCGATGAATGGCTACGCCCAGATCTTACGCTGGAAAAACTCGCCAAATTGCCCCCGGCTTTTGCCGAAATAGGAGCGGCCGAAGCCGATGCCATGATGCTGGCTGCCTACCCCCAGCTGGGAACCATCAGCCACCTGCATTCGGTTGCGAACTGCCCCGGCTTGTCGGATGGGGCGGCGTTGGTATTAACCGGTTCTAAAGCTGCAGGTGAAGCCGCAGGCTTGAAACCGCGTGCACGCATACGCGCCTATGCCGAAGCTTCTGGCGATCCGGTTATCCAGTTTTCCGCAGGCTTTGATGCAATGGAAGCCGTTCTGAAACAGAGCAAGCTGAGTCTTGCTGATTTGGATCTGATCGAATTTATGGAAGCCTTCGCGGCAACGCCACTAAAATTTCTGCGCAACTACGAGGTCGACCCCGATAAGGTTAACGTCAATGGCGGCCTTATCGCTATTGGACATGCACTCGGTGCTACAGGCGCCTCATTAGTCACGACACTGTTTCATGAGTTGGAGCGGCGCGATGCTGAGCTCGGTCTGGTCGTATGTCTTGCGGCAGGCGGAATTGGTTCGGCAATGGTGATAGAGCGCGTGTAGTGATTGTATTGCGTTCTCCAGATTTTTTTTGGCGAATGCAAAAATGATAGTTTTCTGGTTCGAGTGGGGAAGAGGCAGGCTTGGTGCACTCATATGCAATCTGCATCAGTGCGCGCGTATAAATATCGCAGAAAATTACGCGGCTTATTTCCAATTAGTTTTTGGGCTAGCCCAGCTACCTCAGCGCCGTCAGCCCAGAGACCTTTGAAGCAGCCTAAAAATCGCGGTGCTAAGTGTCCAGGTTAGGCAGGGAATTCCAACTCGCTCAACTCATGGGTTCAGGGATCTTTACCTCCATCGATAGCAGCATTTGAGCATAAGCTTTAGCCTGGGGATCTATTCGCAGCGAGGCACTACCGCCGCCCCCCAAAGCCTCTCTCATAAGGAAATTAAAACCGTTGATGCCGGGCAGCTCGTAGCGGTCGACACGGCCTTTGACCAGATGAGCGAAATAGTCGGCAACCGCCTTGGCGGTAAGCTGCTGGTACAGCCAAGGCAGGTATTCTGGCTTACGGGCGATGACGCCAATGTTGGCAATATCGCCTTTGTCACCGCTGCGTGCATAAGCTAATTTTTCCAGTGGCACACTAACAAGTTCGCTACTTCCTGTTATCGAAATGTTCGAATAGCGCTCGCCAGCTGCGGCGTCGGAACTCTCGGATTCGTAAGTCGTCTGACTAAGTATCTGGTCTCCGAGCTGCACGGTAACGGGTACTTTCGATTTTTCTAACAGCGCGGAATGCACGCGTATGAGGGGGGAGGGCTGTGCTCGGCCGCCGCCGAAGCCACTCATTCCCGGTGCTGCGGATGTAGCCAAGTACGCAAATTCACGCGATGCAAATCCAAGAGCTTCACGGCTGTTGTGATGTAGCCCGTACTTTGCCATGACCTCGCGGGTATCGCTTGCCTTGGCATGAGGTCCGTAGGTGGATTCGGCGCCAATGACTTCCAGACAGGTATCCCGGTAGCCTTCCAAGCCACGTTTTTCAAATTCACGTTCGGTACGCTGAACCCAGGCATTAAGGCTGCTGCGGGCTTTCTCGGCTGCTCGTGGCCCACCAATAAAAGCCATTCCCATCAGCCGATAGCCATCGATCCAAGTGGCGCAAGCTTTGTAGTACTGGCCTGGCGCGCGGCCGCGCGCACCGCTGACATGCACACGGTCGGTTCCACTGGCCTGAAGGTTGACTGCCGTAAAATCGCAGGCCACGTCGGGTAGTAGATAATTGGCTGGGTCGCCAATCTCGTACAGCATCTGCTCGCCAACGGTGCCGACATTCACCAAGCCACCGGTGTTTGGTGGAATGCAGATCTCGAAGGTTGCGTCTTCGCTGAATTCGGCGACCGGATAACTCATGGTCGAAAAATCCGGTACTAGATGCCAGTCGGTAAAGTTGCCGCCTGTACATTGTGCACCGCATTCCAGAATATGCCCTGCCAGCGCAGCTTGAGCCAAGGCATCGTAGTTATCCTGCTGCCACCCGTACTCGTGCATCAGTGGGCCAATGACGACCGCGCTATCAACCACTCGCCCGGTAACGATAATATCGGCACCAGCTGTCAGCGCCTCGGCAATGGGTTGTGCGCCTAAGTAGACGTTAAGACTCGCCAGCTTTTCTGGCAGCGGCGCACCGGTTTCCATTTCTATCAGGTCCGCGGCGAGTTCCGCCTGCCGATCACTCAGATCGTCTCCGTATACACCGGCGATTTTCAGATCGAGGCCTTTGTCGGTACACAGTGCCTGCAGGGCAGTGACACACGCCGGTACGTTTACCCCACCGGCGTTGGCGATCACCTTTATCCCTTTCTCGGCGCAGTCACTAATGACATCTTGCATGGCCACGGTGACAAACTCGACCGCATAGCCCTGGCGTTCATCCCGCGCTTTGGCTTTAGCCAGGATTCCCATCGTAATTTCGGCCAGATAGTCGAACACGAGGTAGTCGATGTCGCCCTTGTCGACGAGCTGGCGGGCGGCAAGTTGGCTATCGCCGTAAAACGCCGACGCGCCGCCGATTCTGACTTTCTTCATTCACCATCTCCTGACGCAATAGTTACCAGCAATTGACGGGATTTTACTTGTTGGCCAACGGAGCAGCTTACCGACTCCACCACGCCGTCCAGCGTTGCCTTTAGCTGATGTTCCATCTTCATGGCTTCCAGTACAGCAACAGTGTCGCCAGCGAAAACTGTCTGCCCCGGTTCAACAAAGATTGCAACAATTGAACCGTCCATGGTGGCCTTGATCTGACCACTGCCCGCAGCGAGCGCCGCAACCGCGGGTGCGTGTGTCAGATCAGTAAACAGAAAGTGACCGGTGCCACAATCCAGCGCCAGTGAATCGCCGTCAAAGGCAAAGCACACTTTTTCGCGTACTTGTTGGTAGACGATCGTGCAATGAGTGTGGTTCCAGCGTACGAGCTCAAGCTGGAAGGTTTCTTCGCCAACGGAAATGGAAAAGTGATCATTATCGTCCTTGAGAGATACGCGATAGTGCTCGCCTTCGAACTCCAGATCATAAACGTAACTCTTGGGGCTGCTGCGCCGCCAGTTATAGCCACTGGGGCTTTGGGCGACACCGCGCTGGAAGTAAATTAGCCCTGCCGTGGCCAGCGTCAATGCCGAGGGTTGGGTCACGCTCATGCTATCGTCATCGGCGAACATCTGTTCGATAAAAGCCGTGGTGGCGTTGCCCGCAATGAACTCGGGATGACGCAGAATGTTTTCCAGAAAAAGCTTATTGTTGTTCAAGCCAAGCAGCGTCGTATCAGTTACCGCTGAAGCGAGTTTACGCAAGGCCTCCTGTCGATTCTTGCCGTAAGCAATTAGCTTCGCCAGCATCGGATCGTAATGGGGACTGATTACTTGTCCTTCCGCTATGCCGTGATCAACACGAAAATCCTTTCTTTCAGGCCAGTCCCAGCGAAGCACGCGCCCGGTTTGCGGCATGAACTGATTGCGTGGGTCTTCTGCATACAATCTCACTTCCACGGCGTGACCTTGCAAGCGGATATCGTCTTGCGAGAGTGGAAGAGTTTCGCCGCAGGCCACCTGTAACTGCCAAGCCACCAGATCCTGCCCTGTAACAAGTTCCGTGACGGGATGCTCGACCTGGAGGCGTGTGTTCATCTCCAAGAAGTAGAAGTTTCGATCTTTGTCGACCAAAAACTCCACCGTACCCGCGCCGCGATATTTGCACGCAAGTGCGGCGTTCACTGCCGCTGCGCCCATGGCTGTGCGCAGGGTCTCGTCGACGAAAGGTGAGGGAGCCTCTTCGACGACCTTCTGGTGTCGTCGCTGCACAGAGCAATCGCGTTCACCCAGATATATGCAGTTGCCGTGGTTGTCAGCGAATACCTGTATCTCAATGTGTCGCGGCTCTATCACTGCACGCTCTAAAATAAGCTCGTCACTGCCAAAGGCCGATTGGGCTTCCGAGCGGGCGGTACGAATCTGTTCTGCAAGTTCACGCTCGTGATGCACCAAGCGCATCCCGCGACCGCCTCCGCCTGCAGATGCCTTCACCATAAGCGGAAAGCCGATACGCTTGGCTTCTGCAATCAAAGTGTTATCACTTTGATCCGCTCCTTCATAGCCGGGGATGCAGGGCACACCGGCTTCGATCATCGCAATCTTGGAAAGACGCTTGCTGCCCATCAATTCAATGGCTTCGGCGCCGGGGCCAATAAAGGTCAGGCCGGCAGCTTCACAGGCACGTGCAAAATCGGCATTTTCGGACAGAAAGCCGTAGCCGGGGTGAATGGCGTCGGCACCGGTTCGCTGCGCGGCCTCCAGAATTTTGTCAGAGCGAAGATAGGAGTCACCCACGGCCGGAGCGCCGATACAGACGCCCTGATCTGCCATTTGTACATGGGGCGCATCTGCATCCGCCTCGCTGTAGACGGCAACGGTGCGATAGCCCAGCTCGCGCGCCGTTCGAATTACGCGAACCGCAATTTCGCCGCGATTGGCAATCAGTACTTTCGTGATCGGGTTCGAGGTAATGGAGGTCATTGTTGTTCTCAACTCTGTTGTGCCCAGTTCGGTTTGCGTTTTTCCATAAAAGCCTGCGTGCCTTCTCGGCCCTCAGCGCCGGTAAGCGCGACAGCAAATCGGTCTGAAGCATGGTCTAACAGTGCTTCAAGCTCAGTCGAGTCAACTTGCAACATAAGGGCTTTGGTTTCTGCATTGGCACCTGGTGCGCAACGCTTAACGCTCGACAACGTTTTGGCTAGTTTTTCCTGAAGGGCTTCAGGGCTATCGGTGACATGATGTACCAGCCCAAGATTTTGCGCGTCCTGACCGCTGATGCGCTCGCCCGTCAGTGCTAATCGTCTTGCTTGCGTCAGGCCGATTCGTAAAACCACAAAGGGGGCGATCTGCGCGGGAATGATGCCGAGACCGGTTTCCGGCATTGCGAACATCGCCTGTTTATCGGCAATGGCGATATCGGAAACGCAGGCCAGGCCAAAGCCACCACCAAGCACCGCGCCCTCCAGCACGCACACGACGACCTGTGGCGCTTGGTTCACTAGCGTAATCATATGACCAAAACTGCGATTGAAATTCCATGCCGCCTGTTCCGGGGTGATGGCTTGGCCCTTATCGTTGTCTGTTCGCATGCCGCTGATATCACCCCCGGCGCAGAAGTTGCCTTTCGCACCGCGCAGCACCACGGTGCGAACGTTACGGTCGCCTTCAATTGCACTAAAAACAGCCATCATCTCTTCGACGAGGCGGTCGTTCATCGCGTTGCGCTTTTGAGGGCGATTGAGCGTAATGGTCAATACGCCGTCGTCCAGACTGAGCAAGAGCTCCTGACAAGTCGGTAGCACGGTGTGTCTCCTGGTTAATGCGGCATTTCGGGGCTAATCACAAACGGGCAATACCAAAGGTGTTGGGGTTTACCTCACGCTGGTCGCCCTCGATACAAACGCTCAGCGCAAAGGCGATCACTTCTCGCGTGTCGCGCGGATCGATAATGCCGTCGTCCCACAGTCGCGCGGTGTTTGCCAGTGCCTGTGATTTTGCGGTCATGGTGTCCACGGTGTCTTTTTCCAGTGCATCGAGCAGGTTGTCGTCGACCTGCCCCGCGCGCTTCATTTTGGCCTCAGCAACTTGGCGCATCACGCTGCCGGCTTGTGCAGGCCCCATGACCGAGACCACTGTGCGCGGCCAGGCAAACATAAAGCGAGGCTCCATACCTCGACCGCACATCGCGTAATTACCAGCGCCGTAGGAACCGCCAATGACAACGCTGATTCGCGGAACCTTGGCATTGGTAACCGCTTGAATGAGTTTTGCGCCATGTTTGATAATGCCGGCCTGCTCAGCTTCAGTGCCGACAATAAAGCCGGTGGTATTGTGTAGAAAAAGTAGTGGTGTCGTAGATTGCTCACACAGTTGGATAAATTGCCCGGCCTTGGCGGCGCCTTTGGCGGTAATAGGGCTATTGTTTCCAATGACGCCGCAACTTTGCCCTTCCAGCATGATGTGACCGCAGAGAGTGCCTGTGTCAAAGTCGGGTTTGAATTCGAGAAAATCCGAAGCATCGGCGATACGGGCTATTATTTCACGCATATCGAAGGGCTTTTTTGGATCTTCGGGTACGATTCCTAACAAATCGTCGCTAGGGTATAAGGGCTCCGAATAAGCGTTTTTCGGCGCGGCGAAACGGTTTTTATCCCAGCCCAATTTGCCAACGATTTCTCGGGCAATGCGAATGCCATCGGCATCGTTTTCTGCGAGATAGTCTGCCGTCCCAGCGACCTCGGCGTGCATTTCTGCACCGCCAATCTCTTCATCGGTAGCGACTTCACCGGTGGCGGCCTTTAATAATGCAGGGCCTGCCAGATACACAGTGGACTGTTTGCGAATCATGATCACATAGTCAGACAGGCCAGGCTGGTAGGCCCCGCCAGCGGTGGCACTCCCGTGGACGACGGTGATCTGTGGTATCCCCGCCGCTGAAAGCCGAGCTTGTGTGGCAAATGCCGAGCCCGAAGGTCCAAAGAAGTCACCAAGTAGCTTGAGGTTGCCACCGCCACTCTGTGCAAGTGTGATTAGGGGCAGTTTGTTTTCCATCGCGATATGCATCATGCGCTGACGCTTGGTGCTACCAAGCGGCGTAATGGTGCCGCCCTTGGTGAGATAGTCGTCCACCATCACCATGCAGCGAACGCCGGATACGTAGCCAATACCCGTAATACAGGAGCCTCCAGCACCGGAGCCATCACGGTCTTCTTCTTGCATATAACCGCAGAGGGTTGAAAGCTCGAGAAATGGTGCCCCGGCATCTAACAGGCTGCTCAGGCGCTCTCGTGGTGGTAGCAGGCCGCGTTCACGGTAGCGCGGGGCCTTGGCTTCAGCGGCCTCGACCACGCGCTGCTCTATCCCGCGGAACTCGTCAACCGCTTGTAGCATGACGCTGGTATTGTGCTGAAATAGCTCGGATTGCGCGTCTATTTGGGATTCGATTACGGCCATGCTCTTTCCTCTTTCAT
>NZ_JBVBUV010000093.1:0-12650 GCF_057445395.1 Litorivivens sp. | reverse complement strand
GCTTTACGTCCCCTACCGGCGGATTCATGGAATACATTGCGGGGGTTTTCTACCAGGAAAATAACCTGCACTTTTACGAAGAAGGACCACTGAAAGTCCGCACCGGCGGCGTACAACCGACCGGCGTTTGTGCGCTCGACACCCAGGTCGCCATTGAGACCTTTCTCGACAGAGATTTTTACGTAGACACAGAAGCGTGGTCAGCCTTCTTTCAATTTACGCTCAATTGGACGCCAACCCTGCGCACGACCTTTGGTTTGCGCAAAGTCGAGGAAGAAAAAATTTCCTCACGGGAATTCCGCATCTACGACGATGAAGGTCGTGGCTCGGCCGACCCCGCCACCCTTTTCCTGCTGGACAACCTTCGCATCAACCCTCATAGCCTGCAGGGTGAACGCGAAGCATCGAATCTACTGCCATTGGTCAACCTGCAATGGGATGCCACCGATACGATGATGGCCTATGTGAGCTACACCGAAGGTGCCAAATCCGGCTCCTACGATGCGCGCGGCAACAATGACCGCGACGAATTCAACGGTGGCGGCCGCAACTACGAATACGACGATGAACTGGCAGATGCCTGGGAAATCGGCGCAAAGATGACGCTGGCAGATGGCACAGCCGATTTGAACATTGCCCTGTTTTACGTTGAATACACCGATATGCAGGTCAGCGTTTACGATGGCTCATCCGCTTTTAACGTGCTGAACGCCGGTGAAGCCTTGACTCAGGGCCTGGAAATGGATGGTCGCTGGCTGGTCACGGACTGGTTCCAGCTTACTGGCTCGGTAGCCTATCTGGACTTTGAATGGACGGAGTACGACAACGGCCCATGCTATGTCGGACGCAGCGACAGCAACCCGGACGGCTCGTGCTCACTGACAGGCATGGAAAATATACAGACGCCCGAATGGACCGCTTCCGTGTCCACAAATTTTACTTTCCCTTTGCCGGGCAATCTTCTGGTGGGAATCACCCTGGACGCCAACTACAAAGACGACCACTTTACATCTTCAGACCTTGATCCCCGCGGTTTTCAGGAAGCGACAACGCGCTACAACGGCCGGGCCCAGATTGGCGCCGACGACGGGACCTGGAATATTGCGCTGGTTGGGAAAAACCTGAGCGATGAAACCACCATAGGCGCTTCGGCCGCGACCCTGCTCGACGTTGGTGGTTACCGCGCGACCATAGAGCCAGCGCGCACGGTGTATCTGGAAGGCAGATATCGCTACTAAGTATTCGTTGAGGGGAAGGTGCTGTAACTTCCCCTCAATAAGAATCACAATGCATTGCATTTTGCGAAAACTGGAAATAATTGCACGTGGTCGCCGCGAGTCCACCAGTAACTCTATAATAAATAAGGATAATCCCGCCAAGACCAGAATTGGCATCTAAGTTGCTACTACCACTCTCAACGAACAACACCAAATGAGAGCAGGGACATGACAACGCACGCAACAGCACAGCAAAGGGACATACTCATAATCGAGGAATCGATAGCAGCGCGAGTCGAACTCAAGCTTCGACTCTCCTCACTAAATTGTGCAGTCCACATCGCATCTAGCTATGAGCAAGCTATTCACACTCTGCAGGAACGCAGCCTCTGCCTTGTGCTCGCTTCTGAATCCTTAAGCCCGGCAGACAGAGCTGCACTCAGAAAGCGCATAGAAAGGCTTGCAACCAAAAACCAACCACGCCTCGTCAGCATCCGAGATACCGGACTCGACTTTCCTTTCAATGACGACTACCAGGATTGGATTGAAACTGAAGTTGGTGTCGAACAGGATCTGGCGACCTACGAACCAAGGATAACTGCCGAGGAATTTTCGGATCTTCGCAGCAGCATGCCCCCTATGTACTCATGAGGCTTGCACAGAATGTCGGTGCTAGCCGATTAGTCAAATTTAGGGCGGACTGCCAGCACCTGTTGCCAGAATGACAGCACCGATAACCAGTGCCAGCGCAGAAGCCGCGCCCAGAATTGGCAGCCATTTAAAACGTGGCGGCGTTGGCTCAGGAGCCAGTTGCTGCTCCAGATACTCTTTCAATAACTGAGTGTTCCGGGTATTGGCTTTATAAAAGGCGTCGAAGGCATCGCCCACCACCGGCAGCAGGCCACCGACAAAGTCGATGCCCATATTACGTAATATACGCAGTTTAAGTTCGCCGTCAGCACCTGCACGATGCGCTTCCAACAATACATACCCCGAAAAACCCAAGCCTATAACATCGCCGACACCAGGCAATAAACCCACAACAGCATCGGCACCAATACTGAAGTTGGTGAAAGGAATTTTTATACTGCTGTCGGTAAAACGGCTGAATTTTTCCAAACGTTTAAGCACAGCCAGTTGTTGCTCTCGCGTTGGCTGACTAACGTTATTGTTCGGCATAACAGAAAATCTCCGAAAAAATATTTGTGGCGACAGCTAGAACAACAGCCCAACTTTGTAAGTTGGGTACTGGTGACGGTTGCCCCAGATATGTTCATGCTATCGTAGGCAATCATGTCAGAACCAGTGAATATCGCATGAGATCCGCACTACGCCAATACCGGCCACTTCGGCTAGAATGGCTCGCGTATCTGCAACCGGATAGAAGATGCCGCTCGAAAACACCACAAAGTCAGACCTCTTGCTGGTGCTTGTCACACTCCTCGCAGCCCTAGGCTGGATATTGTCCAGAGAAGCCGTCAGCGTCATGCCGCCACTGCTCTTTATGTCGGTTCGCTTTATTCTGGCCAGTGCAATTCTCGGCTTCTTTGCTCGCCGGCAACTGCCTGTACTCGGTGTGGCGGCACTCGCTCGCAGCCTACGTGTAGGCGCTGTATTTGGTATTGCGATGAGCCTGTGGGTTGTCGGACTTAAGCAGTCGACTCACGTCGGCGAGGCCGCGTTTATCGCCAGCCTTGGTGTGATAATGGTGCCATTGATTGCGCGAGTGTTCTTCAGCGAAGCCATTCCGCTATATACCTGGCTGGCCATGCCCTTTGCTGTGACCGGTTTAGGCTTTCTGTCATTGAGCCACGGATTGCGCCTCGAAAGCGCCCAACTACTACTGTTAGCGTCGGCCGCAATTTTTGCGCTGTACTTTAACCTCAATACTCGCGCCGCAAACAGCCAATTCAGCACGCTCGACAATGGTGAAACCCATGAAACTCAGCGTGTTCCAGTACTCGCTCTAACCACCGTGGTTCTCGGCTGCGTCGGCGTGATCACCGGCATGCTATCGCTGTTGCTAGAGCTCTGGGCGCCAACGCTGCGTGAAGCATCACCGATAATCGCCTTCTGGATAGTCGCGTCAGCACTGATCTCTACAGCACTGCGTTTTCTGGTGCAGACCTACGCCCAAAGCATGACCCGCCATAGCAATGGTGTTGTCATCATGGTGCTGGAGCCAGTCTGGGTCGCCATCATTGCCGTTTTCTGGTTTTCCGAAAGTATGACTGACAGTCAGCTCATTGGCTGCGCACTAATCTTCCTATCGTTGCTGGTGAACCGCTTGAAGGTACTGGCCGGTCTATTCAGCCGCAAAGCCCGATAACCACGCCCAACAAGCCACTGGATTGTCGAGATATCACCAATCCATAGTGGTAACCGCCAACGTCAGCCCTGGCGGTTTTCATCCACGTGACAAAATGCCGCTATAGGTTTGGTTGGTCACCTCTAACGGATCTGGCTATCGCCTAATTCCGCAGAAATTCCGCAATCTCGAAAGCCAATTCCAGCACCTGATCGGCATTCAAACGCGGATCGCATTGCGTTTGATAGCACTTGGCCAGATCCGCATCAGAAATCTGGTAAGCGCCGCCGGTACACTCGGTCACATGCTGACCGGTCATTTCAAGATGAATACCACCCGGGTAAACCGATTCACCTTCGAGCAAGGCAAAGAACTGCTTGATCTCTGACAAAATCCTGTCAAAGGAGCGGGTTTTAAAACCGCTTGTCGCCTTCACGGTATTCCCATGCATGGGATCACATGACCACACAACACGCCGCCCCTCATCACGCAGTGTGGCCGCTAATCCCGGCAGCACCTTTGCGATATTATCGCTACCCATTCGACTGATTAGCGTCAGTCGACCTGGCTCATTACCCGGGTTAAGTGCATCGACCAACCGCACCAGTTCATCCGATGTCATCGTTGGACCAACTTTCACGCCGATTGGATTATCAATGCCTCGGAAGAATTCAACATGCGCACCATCGAGTTGACGTGTCCGCTCACCAATCCAGACCATATGGGCAGATGATTCGTACCAATGTCCGGACACCGGGTTTTCGCGTGCCAACGCTTCTTCATAAGGCAGTAGCAGCGCTTCGTGCGACGTAAAAAACTCCGTGCGACTCAACGCTGGATGGCTTTCGCTATTAATGCCACAGACTTCCATAAAGGACAGTGCGTCCTGAATGGTGCGGGCGATCTGCTCATAGCGATCGCGCAATGGATTGTTCTCAAGAAAGCCCAAATTCCATTTGTGCACCTGATGCAGATCGGCTTGTCCACCGCCGATAAAAGCTCGCAACAAATTCAATGTTGTGGCTGATTGATTGTACGCCTGAATCATTCGTTCAGGGTCAGGATCTCGTGAGCCCATATCGAAGGCCGACGCATTAATAATGTCACCGCGATAACTGGGCAGGCTGGTACCATCGCGTTCTTCGTTATCCGCAGACCGAGGCTTGCCGAACTGCCCCGCAATACGGCCAACCTTGACCACCGGGCGACGCCCCGCATACGTGAGCACGATAGCCATCTGCAGCAATACGTTAAATGTACTGCGTACAGAGTCTGCAGAGAAGTCAGAAAAGCTCTCCGCGCAATCACCACCCTGCAACAGGAAGGCCTCTCCCTTCGCAACGCTCGCCAGACGATTGCGCAGCATGGCGACCTCGTCGTCTAGGACCAAGGGCGGCATCAGGCGCAGACGGGCTTCAACATCCTTTACGGCAACTGCATCGCGATATAAAGGTTGCTGCAAAGCTTCCTTTTGACGCCAACTTGCCGGATTCCACATGTCATTACTTACCACTAAACCGTCCTTCTCTCATTATCCGGATCTTACCAGGCCAACCGATCGTACTCGGCAGATAATGGCTGGCCAATAACCCGGTTCACTGTAATGCTATAAAAATCTACTCGCTACCGAGCACTGCCATCAGGTCTGAATACCCCTACCCGACTAGTGCAATATATGTACAAACTACGCAACTACCGTCGTGAGCAGGTCATACTCTAAGAGCCGATTGAACAGCATACGCAGCATTTAACCCAGTGGCTGTAGGGCAATATATCCACTCGACTGTCAATTTGGGTTCAACTCACCGAGGCCCATGATACCAGCCGAGCACTCATTTCAGTACCTAACGATCCAAACGACGATTGCTACTTCGTCACGTGCCGCAAGGGAATGTAGATTGTTGCGCTTGTACTAACATACAGGGATACCACATGCTAAAACTTCCGCACTGCAACCACCTCAGCAGAATAGTAAAGCCATAACCTGAAAGGGCCCCATAACAGGGCCCACAGAATATATCTCGATAATAACCGAGAGGCAGGAATAGAAATTCAGAAAGGTTACTTCAGATCAGCGTGCATGCATTCTAGCGAAGCCTTCCGAAGAGATCGCTTGTTCATACAGTAGTATTCTTTAGGTAAAGCGGAGAGATCCTTCGCCAGGTTCTTAGCTTCTTCCATCAGGCTGTTCTGATCAACAAGCTTATCGAGAAACCCCGCTGCTATCGATTCAGCTGGAGAATAGCGCTTGGACTGAACCACCGCCATGGTCTTTTCCGCGATAGAAATGCGGTCGTGTATCAACGCCAACAGTACGGGCGTAAACGGCATGCTAATGGAAGTTTCGGGCAAACAAATCTGAAAGTCAGAATTCGCGCCAACTCTGTTGTCGGAGGCCATCAACAAAAAAGCTCCCATGCCAATAGCATGCCCATCACAGGCAGCAATTACTGGAAGCGGAAATTCATACAACCGAGTGAGCATTGCCATACCACCCGCCACCAGCTTATCTGCAACCTCGGCCCCCTGCTGAAAAGCCTTAAGGTCAAAGCCCGCACAGAACATACCTGTTCTGCCGGTTATGATGACGGCCGATGCTTCCTGTTCTGCTTGATCCAAGTAACTGTTAAGGAGTTCGACAAAGCTAATACTTACTGCATTGGCTTTTCCGTCATCAAGGGAAATTACAGCGATACCATCGTCTAAAATGTAGTTCATATGCCTCTTTTCTCAACCAAGGGAATACTTCCCTGAATAAATGAATTCGAGAAGCATTATATCACTCGTAGCCGGTACTTATGGCCGAGCTGTTGTTGCGTCATGTGACCATCTTGGCCGAATACAACCAGAATATCCTAGAACGGACTATAAACTACATCAGGTGCAAAAATGGACAACTGCAGGTAGGAAGACAGGGTGTGAGGCGCAAAAGCTCTAAGTTCAAGAACTCCGCTCTGTATGAGCTTAGTGATTACTCCCGCGCCAGAATATTCGGTAGAGCTGTATTCGATAAGGGAGGGGAGGGAATCCATTTTAACTCCGTTAGGCACGCTGGCAGCAAGTGTTTTGCTCTCTTCTATCCAGACCTTATCAGCGATGTGATTCAAGCAAGTCACTATGCCTATAAATGGGACGGCAAAAGATTACAGTTGTTTTGAAGATCTCGCGCGTCACGTGAAAAGCGACGACAGTAGGCGGAGGAAAATGGCCGGTCAAGAAACCGGCCAGTTTTGCCACTACAGGAGCCAGTCTTTTCTCAGCAGCCTTACGCTGAGGACCAGGCGAGTCGTAGCATTCAAAATGCTTACAGCCCGAACATTATCCTCGCCAGCCCCCCTCTTCAGCTACCACTTATTTTAAATACTGCGCATGAAACGCTATATGCTCAGACATAAACGTCGCAATAAAGAAGTAGCTATGATCGTAGCCCGCGCGGTACTGGACATCAGCGGCTATCGCTCGTTTGCTAAGCGCGTTGATCAGCACATCAGTCTTTAATTGCTCTTCCAGAAAATTATCCGCGGTGCCCTGATCCACTTTTAGGGGCGGCACTACAGCGCCGCCATTAATCAAAGCCACACTGTCGTATTTTTCCCACTCCATGCGGTTGTCACCCAGGTAGTTGGAAAAAGCCTTTTCGCCCCAGGGGCACTGGGTTGGAGCAACGATCGGCGCAAACGCAGACACCGACTTGAACCGACCCGCGTTTTTCAAGGCGATCGTCAGCGCGCCATGCCCACCCATGGAGTGACCAAAAATACCACAACGACTAAGATCGACAGGGAGGTGCTGCGCGACTAAGCCAGGGAGCTCTTCCACCAAGTAGTCATACATCCGGTAGTTTTTGCTCCACGGAGCCTGCGTCGCGTTGAGGTAAAAACCAGCGCCCAAACCAAAATCGTAAGCACCTTCCGGATCGTCAGGAATCCCTTCCCCCCGGGGGCTGGTATCGGGTGCGATGATGGCAATGCCATGCAGAGCCGCATACTGCTGCGCCCCGGCCTTGGTGACGAAGTTTTCGTCAGTGCAAGTCAGGCCAGACAACCACAGTAGCACTGGTACGTTTTCCTGCTCTGCTTGCGGCGGCAGAAACACGGAAAAATGCATATCGCAACCAAGCACTGCGGAGCGATGCTGGTAGCGCTGCTGCCGACCAGAAAAACAGAGTACGTCAGAGACTCTTTCCATCAGTAAAGTTCCATCAGTAACGTTCGATTAATACAGCACCACCGAGCGAATACTTTCACCGGAATGCATCAGGTCGAAGGCTTTGTTGATATCGTCTAAGCCCATAGTGTGAGTGATCATATCGTCAATATTAATGCGACCATCCATATACCAGTCGACAATGCGCGGGACATCAGTACGTCCACGAGCACCGCCAAAGGCAGTGCCTTTCCAGGAACGACCGGTGACCAGCTGGAAAGGTCGTGTCGAAATTTCCTGACCTGCACCGGCAACACCAATAATGTACGACTCGCCCCAGCCTTTGTGACAGCACTCCAAGGCCTGCCGCATGGTATTTACGTTGCCGATACATTCAAAACTGTAGTCAGCACCTCCGTCGGTGAGCTGGGTGATGGCGTCCACCACATTCTCAACCTCTTTTGGGTTGATAAAGTCTGTCATACCAAACTTGCGACCGAGCGCCTCTTTAGCAGGGTTCAGGTCGATACCAATGATCTTTCCGGCACCCACCATTTTGGCACCCTGAATTACGTTGAGCCCAATACCGCCCAAACCAAAGACAACCACAGTGGCACCGGCCTCAACTTTTGCTTCAAAGGCCACCGCACCTACGCCGGTGGTTACACCGCAACCGATGTAACAGACCTTGTCAAAGGGCGCATCCTCTCTGATTTTCGCCAAAGCAATTTCAGGCAGTACGGTATAGTTCGAAAAGGTAGAGCAGCCCATGTAGTGCAGTATTGGTTTGCCTTCGAAGCTGAAACGACTAGTACCGTCGGGCATCACGCCCTGCCCTTGGGTGGTACGAATAGACTGACAGAGATTAGTTTTCGGGTTGAGGCAGAACTTGCAGGTGCGGCATTCCGGCGTATAGAGCGGAATCACATGATCACCGGGCTTGAGGCCTTTTACCCCCGGCCCCACTTCGACCACAACCCCGGCTCCCTCGTGGCCCAGAATGGCTGGAAATACGCCTTCCGGATCATCGCCGCTGAGAGTGAAAGCGTCTGTATGGCACACGCCCGACGCCTTGATCTCTACCAGCACTTCACCCTCTTTGGGGCCGGCTAGGTCCACTTCAACAATTTCCAGTGGTTTGCCTGCCTGAAAGGCTACGGCGGCGCGCGTTTTCATAGGGAGCTCCTCATTTATATCACTCATTGGCTACCACTATATTTTGTTCCAGCTTGAATTGTAATGGTCTACAATGGAACACATTGTTGCCACACAGAAACAATAGACACTGCCATGTTCAGCCGCTGGAACGCTACAGAACTGCTCATTGAAGTGGTTGAAAAGGGAAGCTTCTCTGCGGCTGCGGACTCGCTCAACCTTTCCAAGTCGCACGTCAGCCGGCAAATCAGCCAGCTGGAAAACCACCTTGGCATCAAATTAATCAACCGCACCACGCGCAAACTGGCTCTGACGGAAACCGGGAACGTGTACTACCAGCGCTGTCGGGAAATAGCTGATCAGATCGACGACGTCGAGCGGGTAGTACAGGCGGAGCAGGCCGAGCCACAAGGTCGCTTGCGCATTAGCGTTGCCGGGGCCTTTGGTGAACGCTACATTGCACCGGCCGCCGCAGCCTTTATGGCACGATATGAGCGGGTCCAGATCGAGCTGGATTTTTCAATCCGTAATGTCGACCTTGTGGAGGAAGGCTACGATCTGGCTATCCGCGCCGGTGTGCTGCAGGATTCATCCTTGATCGCACGACGTATCGCCTCGCGGAATCTGGTGCTTTGCGCGAGCAGAGACTATTTCGATCTTTACGGCCAGCCGGAAACCATCGAAGAATTAAAGCAACACAACTGCTTGGTCGGCTCACGAAAGCAATGGCGATTGCGCATTCCAGAAAAGCACAGCCATATCGATATCTCAGTGACCGGCAGCTGGCGCAGCAACAATGGCTATGCGCTGCTCGCCGCCGCGCGTCAGGGCTTGGGCATTGTGCAGCTACCGGAATTCTACGTGCATGAAGATCTCGCTGCCGGGCGTCTAATCGAGATTATGTCCACCTATAAACCCACAGACATGGCGGTGTGGGCTGTATACCCAAGCAACCGACACCTCTCACCCAAAGTCAGGCTGTTTATCGATTTGCTGATAGAAGAGCTAAACAATGTCGCCTGGCTTTGACACCGCCTGCACAGTTAATGTGGACCAGAGGACGCGAAATATAGGTATAGCAGCAAAGCCTTACTGATCACTAACCATATATCTTAGCAGCTCTACAACTTGCTCGGGTGTAGTCGCCCACGCATGAGCAGCGGCATCCACTTCTTTTAACGGGTGAATAATATCTTCGCTGTGCAAGGTGATATAAGGCTTCCCTTTTGCCGCACAGTAACCAGCATCAAATGCAGCGTTCCATTGCTTGTATTTATCGCCAAACCGGATAATCGCGATGTCGCATTTTTCTATGAGTGTTGATATTCGGATGGCATTTACCTTGGCCGACTTATGATCTCGCCAAAAGCTCTTCTCTTCGTCACCCAGTAAATCACCAGCGGCATCACTGGCCTCATGATTGGTGACAGCAGAAGAAAAAGTCAGATCAATATCTCTACAACCCTCGATAATACGTTGGCGCCAATCGGTATGAATTTCGCCGGAAAGATATACATTGAGACTCATGTTTAGTGCCCTTGCGTAAAAATACTCTGGAAAATACAGCTATGCGGTTCACTTCACCAAAGCAGCGCCCGAGCGTGCTGCGACATCACCGTGCCACCGCCTACTAAAATAAGGCAGTGTGACAGAAAAGCAAGGCGCTGGATAAAGTCATAACCAATTGTTTATACGGCCAAATTATAAAGCATCAACGGCATGAAAACATGCTCGAATGAATCTTAACTATACTGTTTAGGGTGAATAACCCTACCATCAAACCCAAGCTGGCCCGCCGCATTTCCGGCTTATTGCTGACCTTCTACGGCGTAGGCACCATTATCGGCGCTGGCATCTATGTCCTCATTGGCAAGATCGCTGAAGAGGCCGGGCACTATGCCCCCTATTCCTTCCTGCTGTCAGCAATCGTCGTCAGTTTTAGCGCGTATTCCTATGCCCAGCTGTCACGACGCTTTCCCGTCAGCGCCGGTGAGCCCGCCTATGTTCAGGAGGCATTTAATAACCAGACACTGGCCGCTGTTGTAGGCTGGGGCATCCTACTCACGGGCGTCGTTTCCGCTGCGACCATTAGTCGCGGTGCACTGGGCTATATCAATGTATTCATTGCCGTTGACACCTTAACAGGGCTATTGATCATCGTTGCCGGGCTAACCTATATAGCAACACTTAACGTACTGAAAGCGGTTGGCGTGGCGGTAATCATCACCATTATAGAACTGCTCGGAATAGCAATAATCCTGGCCGTTGGTGTACCCGCGATGGACTCTAACGCGCTCCCCTTTCATACCTCTGCACCAGCACCGGAAATCAGTGGCATTCTCGCCGGTGCATTTCTCGCGTTTTACGCTTACATAGGCTTTGAAGATATGGTCAACATGGCCGAGGAAGTGAAATCCCCTGAAACGGCGATGCCCATGGCGATAGGCGCGGCGCTGATCATCAGCACCGTGCTCTATATTTGTGTAGCGGTGGTCGCGGTGACCGCACTACCTATCGAATCTTTGGCAAAGAGCGACGCACCTTTTGCCGACCTCGTAGCGCACACGGGCGCTTTCCCAGTTTCGGCTATCACATTGATCAGTCTCATTGCGGTAATTAATGGCGCCCTGGTACAGATCATTATGGGAGCACGAGTACTCTACGGAATGGGTAAGCGACAACTCGCCCCTGCGCTAATGGCAACGGTTCACAAAAGACGATACACCCCGGTGATCGCGACGGTGGCTGTCGGATTGACGGTCTTCATTTTTGCGGTCGCGTTTCCGTTAAAAACGCTGGCTGAAATCACCGCCAGCATCGTATTACTGGTATTCATCTGCGTGAATGCCTCGCAATCTGCAATCGCCTACCAACAAGGCCCTCATTACTCCTACAGGGTGTGGATACCTGCACTTGGTGTGCTGCTGAGCGCGGGCTTTCTTTCCGTGCAATGGATTTAACACATGTGATTGATACAAAACACAATCTTATACGTAGACTACAACATGGGTATAGAAACACTTCGCATTATTCTCGGTGACCAGCTTTCACTCGATAGTCCACTGTTTAACGAGTGGCACGAGCGTGACTCCTTGTGGATGGCAGAAGTCATTGAAGAGAGTCGCCACGTGCCGTCTCACAAGACCCGGTCGGTATACTTTTTATCCGCCATGCGTCACTTTGCCGAAACGCTGAAGCGTAGCAATTATCCATTGATCTACCATGCACTCGATGAACACGATTGGACAGGGCTCGACGAAGCATTGGCCGCCACACTTGATGATCTCCGGCCACAGGCAGTGACCGTAGTTCAACCCGGCGACATGCGCGTGCAACAGCTTATTGAGGGCGCAGCCAAGCACGCCGGTATTCCGCTGACTATTCTTGACGATAGCCACTTCTTTTCAACTCCTGCGGACTTTTCTCACTGGGCAGCAAAGCGGAAGTCTCTTCGAATGGAGTACTACTATCGCGAGTTGCGCAAACGCTACAGTGTCCTTATGGACGGCGACAAACCCGCAGGTGGCGCTTGGAACTTTGACGCCGAAAATCGTAAAGCCTTCCCGAAAACCGGGCCCGCAGGAATTCCTCAGCCACGGACGTTTACACCAGACGCTATTACTAAGAAGGTTATACGCTGCGTTAATGATCATCTGCCAGACAATCCAGGTAGCACTGAAAGCTTTGATTGGCCTGTTACCAAACACCAAGCTGAGCAGGCACTCACTGATTTTATTGAACACCGCCTTATTGGATTCGGGGATTACCAGGATGCTATGTGGATCGCTGAGCCCTGGCTCTATCATTCCAGGTTAGCCGCTGCG
>NZ_JBVBUV010000092.1:0-12686 GCF_057445395.1 Litorivivens sp. | reverse complement strand
ACTGGCAGCCCCAGCAACTCAGCCTCAAAACGCCCCAATGTCAATGTGGGAACCGCAGTAACCTGCATCGACTCCAATGTGTCACCTGCAGCGGTAACCGGTACGACCACATAACGATAGTCCTGCTCCCGCAGCTGCAGACGGTCGACATACCAATGGTGATTAACCTCGGCCAGCGGAATCCCCAACCCTACGCCACCGTCGCTGCGATATACCCGATAACGGTGTGCCGCCGGTAGCACTGGCCAGCCAAGCCGAACCTGCGTCGTTGTAGCCTGAAGTACTACTAGCGTTTGTGGTGGCCGCGCCGGTCCCCGCCAGACAGTTTCGTCATCGACCAGCTCCACTGAGCGCGCTGGCGTGGGGCCACTGGATATCTGCGACAGCCACTGCGTGGCAGGGCTTTGCGGCCACAATAGCGGGCCCATAAACGCACCCAGCAATACTGACACCACAACTAACAAAGCAAGACAGGCGCGAATATCTGCAAACAACACCCTCCACAACGGGGGGGCTTCAGAAAAACTTTCGGCGGCTGCGGCAGGCTGGGGTGGCAAAGGCTCGAAATCGGCGGCCGTAAAGCGGCTCATGAGCTCGCCTCCGCGTGTAGCCGTATACGGGGATCGATCCAGCCGTAGAGAATATCCACCAGAACCACCACCAGCACCAAAAAAGCACCGTAGAAAACCGTGGTACCCATAATAACCGTGTAATCAAGCTGCTGAACCGCCTGAACGAAATAGCGCCCGAGTCCCGGTATCGCAAAAATCAGCTCCACGACAAAACCACCGGTGGTAATGGCGGCAATGGTTGGCCCCAACTCCGTAACCACCGGCAAGATGGCATTGCGCAATTGGTGGCGCCAGAATATCTGCCCCGTGCTCAACCCTTTGGCACGCGCTGTCAACACATAGTCCGATTGCATCACCGCTAGCAGGGACGAGCGCATCAGTCGCGCAAGGTACGCCATGGTGCCCAACCCCAGCACCAGTGCCGGCACCCAGATCTGGCTGACACCGCCCCAACCGGCCACAGGAATCAGCGGGTAACCCAGTGCACTGTTCAACTGCACAATGCCGAGCTGAGCCAATGCCGCAATAACGAAACTCGGCACGGAAATGGCCAACACCACCGCGATCATCAGCGCGCGATCCGGCCAGCGGTTTTGCCAGTAGGCCGCCACAGCGCCTCCGCAAACACCACCGATAGTTGCAATCAACAGCGCGCACACCCCCAACAGCGCCGACACGGGAAAGTGCTCGCGAATAATGTCGTTCACCCGCCGGTTTTCCTGAGTGAAAGAAATACCGAAATCACCCTGCAACATGCTTTTTAGGTACAACACATACTGCTGTGCAACTGGCTTGTCCAAACCGTAGCGCGCCCGCAGGTTTTCCCGCAGCTGAGGCGTGGCCGCCTTGGCGCTGTTAAAGGGATCGCCCGGTACTGCATGCATCGCAAAAAAGGTTGCGGTGGCTATAAACCAGATGGTTACCACGCCATAAGCCAGCCGTTTGAGCACATAACGCAGCATTACTTCAGCACCCGGGCATAGCGGTAATTCGGGTCACCGCCAAAGATAGAGCGACGCACGCCGATGAGTTTCGGATGCTGCACATACAGCCCGACGTTTTCGTAGGTGGGGATAATCACGACCTGCTCGTTAATGATGTGCTGCATCTGGTCAAACGCCTCCAGGCGCACATCCGGATCAAGTGATTGTTGCGCCGTTCGCACCCAGCCATCGTAGCGACTGTCAGAAAAACGCCCGCGATTATTTTCGTTCCAGGAGGCGAACAGATCACCAAAAGTGATCGGATCGTCAAAATCCGGGCCCCAACCAGCAGCAGCGATATCGAAATCGCCCTGCTGCATTTTCGCAATACGCTGCTTGAAGGTCTGCTGATCCAGCTTGGTCTCCAGCCCCAGAGCCTGCTTGAGTACATACTGATAGAACTCGGCCTCATTGACTGCCCGCGGGCTGTCCCCAACCAGCAGGGTAAGGGGTGGAATGTCACCCAGCTCGCGCTTAGCCTGTGCCATGTAGGCTCTGGCTTTTGTCAGACTGTAATGGACCTGGGGCGGCGGAAACTGTTCGGAGAAAACGCCGCTGCCAGCACGCATCGTAGAGGGAAACAGACTGTAAGCTGGCTTGATACCAGGCAATCCCAACACCTTGTGGACAAGCAACGAAGGTTTCAACACGTGCTGAATTGCGCGCCGCAGGGCCAGGTTCTGGGTGGGCCGTCCCGGCCGCATATTGGGTTCCAGAAAATACAACGTGCCAAATTCAAACAAGTGGGTCTCATAACCGCGGCCCACCGCATCCTGCAGGGTGCTCGCATCCAGTGGCGATAAGGCAATCCGGTTATCCTTGAACAGGTTGTAATGGGTGCCCGGGTCAGTGGTGATATAAGGCATGCTGATGCGTTGCAGGCTTATTGCGTCCGCATTCCAGTAGCGCGGGTTTTTGATCAGCTCCAAATGCGCACCGTGCACCCAACGGCTGAGCACGAACGGACCGTTAAACATCATTTTGTCGGCATCAGCAGCGTAGGCTCTGCCCCACTGTTCAACAACATCGCGCCGAACCGGATAGTAGGTCATAAACGCTGTGAGCTTGTCGAAGTACGGGCACGGCTGTTCAAAGCGAACCTCAAGCCGATGGGCGCCTGCAGCCTCTACCCCTAGGGCGCCTTCCGGCATATCGCCACGGTTGACTGCCTCGGCATTTTTGATGGGAAAAAGTATGAAAGCATACTGGGATGCCGTTTCCGGTTTTACCGCCCGCTGCCAGGCGTAAACAAAATCCTGAGCGGTAACCAGTTTGCCGTCGCTCCAGCGCGCATCACTGCGCAACCAGAAGGTGGCGCCATCCGCGCGCACTTCCCAGCGCTCGGCAATGCCGGGGGCCAATGACCCGTCTGCGCCATACTGGGTAAGCCCTTCCATAAGGTGAGACAGCAGGAAACTGCCAATCTGATCTGTGGCCAGCGTACTGTCGAGGGTTGGTGGCTCGGTGGCCAAACTGAGGGTAATGGATTGCTGCTGGGCATCAACCGCCTTGCCCCATAACGGGCCGACTGATGCGAGCAGTACGACAAGTAAAAATTGCCATCCCCTAAAAATTCGCTGGTTTCGCATTCGTATTTCGCGTTGCTACAATACCGCCTCTTTAATTTTTGCAGCCCATACCCAACGTGCCCTATTTTCTGGAACCCGCCCGCATCGACTGGGGAGACGATAATGTACCAGTCTCAAGCGCTTACGGCGATGTCTACTATTCACGTGAACATGGTCTGGACGAAACCCGCCACGTCTTTCTTCACAATAATCACCTTGAACAGCGCTGGCGAACGCTGCGTCAGCCGTACTTCGCCATCGCAGAAACCGGATTTGGTACCGGCCTCAATTTTCTTGCGGCATGGCAACTCTGGCGTGAAACACAAGCCACTGCCCCACAGTCAAAAACCCTACAGTTTGTCAGCGTGGAAAAGCATCCGATCGCGCGACAGGATCTCGAAAAAGCCCTGCAGCAGTGGCCCGAACTGGCGCCCTATTCCCGCCAGCTGATCGCCCAGTATCCACCGCTGATACGGGGGCATCACCGACTGCAGTTCGACCACGGCAGTGTGATTCTCGATCTGGTGTTTGACGATGCTCAAGCCGGTTTCAGCGAACTGCTGGCGAGTTCCCATCCAGCGTTTTTGCGCAGCGGCGCCACCGTTGATGCCTGGTTTCTCGACGGTTTCGCGCCGGGCACCAACCCCGGCATGTGGACCGACGCCCTGTTTGATCAAGTTGCCGCACTGAGTCATAGCGGTACAACGTTTGCCACATTTACCGCGGCCGGGTTTGTTCGACGGGCGTTGATGGCGCGCGGCTTCGCTGCGGAAAAGGTGCCTGGCTTTGGCCGCAAACGGGAAATGCTGCGCGGCGAGCTTGCCGACGACAGTCAGCCCCTTGCGCCCGGCAAATCACCGGACAACGCTGCCTGGCATGTAAGCCCCAAGACCACTGACCGACCGGAGCGCGTGGCGGTCATTGGCGCCGGGCTGGCCGGCGCCCACACCGCTTATGCCCTCGCTCGACGCGGCATTACCGTGGATGTCTACGAACAGGCTGATTCAGTGGCGGCTGGTGCTTCTGGCAATCCTCAGGGAATCCTGTATACCAAGCTGTCTCACCAGGCCGGTCTGCTGAATCGCTTTGCACTCAGCAGTTTTCTGCATGCCCTACGCTTTTACCGACAATACGGCGATGCCTTACCGGGCGAACTGTGCGGTGTCTTTCAATTACTCAACGATGACAAATGGCAGCAGCTCAAAACCGTGTTCGGACAGCATCAAACATGGTGCCGATTCCCGGACGCCGCCGAAGCAAGCACCCTCACCGGCACGCCACTGCGTCAGCCCGGCGTATTCTATCCCGGTGCCGGCTGGTTGCGCCCGGTCGAACTCTGCCGACAGCTGTTAAACTGTCCCGGCGTCACACTCCACCTCAATACCCGGATTGATTCACTGAACCAGCAGGCAGGAGGCTGGCATCTCGAGACCTCACAAGGCGGAAAGAGTGCAACATCCGTTGTTATAGCTGCGAGCAACGAAGCGCGAAAATTAACCCAATGTGCCCATCTGCCGCTCAAACCGGTGCGTGGCCAGCTCAGCTATTTCGACGCGAGCGCGATTCGGCCGACCCCCAAAACGGTGATCTGCCATGAAGGCTATCTGGCACCGCCAGTGGACGATACGCTGGTCATCGGTGCCAGCTACAACACACGCTCAGAGTCACTGGCAATCGACCCGCGAGAGCACGACACCAATCTGGAGAAGTTGCGCGCGGCAATTTCCGAACTGAAGATTGGCGGCAGCCCTAGCGGCGGCCGCGCTGCCCTGCGCTGCACCAGTCCGGATTACCTACCTGTCGTCGGCCCTGCGCCCGATGCGCATACCCAGCGTCAGCGTTTCGCCGCACTGGGCAGTAACGCACGGCGCCGTATCGACGAAAGTCCAGCCTGCTACGTCAATCTCTATCTGAATGTTGCCCATGGCTCGCGCGGCCTCACCTCAACACCGCTGGCTGCAGAAATTCTTGCCAGCCAGATTTGTGGTGAAGTACCGCCGCTGCCGCGAGAATTGCTGCGCGCACTGTCACCGTCGCGTTTTCTTATCCGCGATATCATCCGCGGCATAACCAAACCGTAATCACGCACGGCGAAGGGCTGCCTGAGAATACGCACGATAAACAATGACAGCAAAGGGATCTGGCAATGCAACTAAGCGGCAATACGATTCTGATTACCGGCGGTGGCACTGGCATTGGACAGGCCCTCGCTCTGGCACTGGCGGAGAATAATCAAGTCGTGATCTGCGGTCGCAGGCCGCAACCGCTCAACGAAACCGTTGAACGCGATTGCCGGATCAAAGCTTACCCCTGCGATATCACCAACGCCGACGATGTGGAGACCCTGCGTCGCAAACTGCAGGCGGACGAGCTACACGTCAACATGTTGATAAACAACGCCGCCATTCTCAATCACTATCACCTGGGCAAGCCCGAAGACTTTGACGCGATACAAGCAACCACAGAATTGCATGCCAATTTAACCGCCCCAATCACCCTGACGATGGCGATGCTGCCGCAGCTGCTCAACACCACAAACCCTGTGATTATCAATATCGGCTCACCGGGCGGTGTGGTGCCGGTCTCTCCCACCCCGATCTACAGTGCCAGCAAAGCCGGCCTGCACACGTTTACCCAGATACTGCGACTGCACCTTAAAGGTAAAGCAACCGTAGTTGAAGTGTTCCCGCCCACTGTAGACACGGCAATGACAGGCGCGCTGAATCGAAAAAAAATGAGCACCGCCGACTGTCTGCCGGCCATCCTGAATGGGTTGGCCGCGGGCGCGGAAGAAGTCTGGGTTGGCGAAGGCCGTATCGTGCGCTGGCTGATGAACCTGCTGCCCCCGGGCTGGGTCTTTAAACTGGTGAGCAGCCAGCCTTCAATGAAAGTGTGACCGACTGCCTTCTACACATGACAGACTAGTCATCTTGATCAAAACAGCTTGCAGACCAACTGGTCGGTTTGTACCATCCACACTCCGCTTTCTTTGTCGTTTATGGAGTGCTTTGTGCAGCAACTGCTGTTTACTATCAACAACCTGTTTGAGCGTGTGCCTACCGCAATTCTGCCGTATCGCTGGCTTTGTCTGCTGCTGTTTCTGGCCATGTCGCTGTTTGCCGGTCAAGGCATTGTCAATCACTTCGCCATCAATATGTCGCCAGAGGTCTGGTTCGAAGACGATGCGGAACCGCTTCAGATTCGCAATGCATTCCGCCGTCAGTTTGGCAGTGACGAAGGCGTTTACCTAATTTACCGCCCATCTTCCGGCGATGTGTTTTCCGAAAACGCCCTGCGCACCCTTGCGCAGTTGCACAACGACATTGAACAAGCCAGCCTCAAAGATGATTCCGGCGGCATGGAACGGGTGATACAGGTCGACAGCCTGTTCAATGCCCGCTATCAGATCGCCGATGGCGACACCCTGATTGCAAAGAAACTAATCGGTGCAGACTTTCCGGAGACCGACGCCGAACGCGAGCGCCGCCGCGAAATTGCACGCGGCCAGGAAAACTTTGAACGACTGTTTTATTCCCGCGACTTCCAGTATGGCGGCATCGCCCTGAAAACCAATTTCGGCACCGTGCCGGTTGAATCAACATCAGTTACCAGCGCCGAAGACAATCTGCTTGCGGACGACCCCTTCGGTTTCGGTCTCGACGCCGGCAGCGCACTGGATGTGGACGCCAGTGCCGAAGTAGCCGAGGTGGAATTTGGCTCAGTCCAGCTGGACGAATACCTGACGTTCATGAATGCCCTGCGTAAGATAACCGACCAGCCAAAGTACAGCGACTTTGAATTCCATTACGTCGGCAACCCGGTGACCATGGAGTTCGTTATGCACAGCATAATCGAAGCCGTCGGCCTACTGCTGGTCATGGTGGCACTGGTCATTATTCTGCTGTGGGTCTTATTCCGCTCACTAAGCGCTGTTGTCTGGCCAATACTGATTGTGCTGTTTGCGGGTTTCTGGGCGATCGGCGTCGGCACCTGGCTCGGCATGACTTACACCAGCATGCTTGCATTGACCTTCATGCTGGTACTCGCAGTGGGCATTGCCAGTTGCGTCCATGTACTGAGCGCCTACACGCTGTTCAGTCGCGAAGGCAAGGATCATGCTCGCGCCATGGCAATGGCATACCGAAAAACCGGGATGCCAATATTGCTCACCTCCATAACCACCATGATCGGCATGCTGGCTCTGACACTGACTGACATGCCAATTATCACCGTGTTTGGTGTTACCTCAGCAATGGCAGTGGCTTTTGCCTTTCTGCTTATTTTCGGTTTGCTGCCCATTTTGCTGGAATTCTGGCACCCCAAACTGCGGCGGGACAACGACCCCGATTGCCAAGGCAAAAAACCGCTTGTCGACCTGCAGCCGCTGCTGTCGCGTCTCGCCGATTTTACCGAGCGACGCGCCAAAGCCATTGTGGTCAGTTACATTGCCGTTTTCGCACTGCTGATCTACGGCGCCTTTGATCTGGAAATCGATACCAACTTTTCCAAACTGGCTCGTGAAGACACCCCGCTAAATATCGCCATGAAACTGGTCGATCACGAAATGATGGGCGGGATGAGCCTTGAAGTGCTGATCCGCATGGATCAGCCCGACGGTCTGAAAGACCCACGGATTCTGCAGGCCATCAGCGAACTGCAGGACCATGTAGCACAAAACTACAGCGACAAAGTGATCAAAACCCTGTCGCTGGCCGATATTGTGCAAGACACCAATCAGGTCATGCACAATGACGACCCGACCTATCATCGGGTGCCGGATAGTCCACGGCTCACAGCACAGCTTCTGTACCTGTTCAACAATGCCAGTTCAGCGGATCGGCGGGACATCGTCAGCGATGACTACCGTGTCAGCCATATCTCTTTCATGCTCAGGAACGCCGGCACCAACGAATACATTGCACTTTTTGAGAAGCTTGATCAGGACTTCGAGCGCATTTTCGGCCCGCTGAAAACTGACTATCCGGGACTGTCACTGGAGACCACCGGCACCTTCCCGCTGATGATGGAGCTGATGGATCATGTGGCCTGGACGCAGCTGAAAAGCTTCAGTTTTGCGCTGATCATCATTACCGTTGTCATGATCCTGACCCTCGGATCCAAGCAAGCCGGTTTTATCTCTATGATCCCAAACCTGCTGCCAGCGGTGTTTACCTTTGGCATTATGGGCTGGTTCGGTATTGCCCTGGACACCGACACCCTGATCGTGGCCCCCATCATCATTGGTATTGCGGTGGACGATACCATCCACTTCCTCACCCACTATCGCTATACCTGGATTGAACACGGCGATGTCGGCATCGCGGTTCGCCAGACCCTGCGCGAAGTCGGGCAGGCAGTAGCCTTTACCAGTCTGATCCTCGGACTGGGGTTTGCTGTATTGGGCTTCGCCGGCTATCTCGGTCTTGCCAAGCCCGGCATCTTTGGTGCAATGGCCATAATCGTCGCCCTGCTGTCGGATCTACTGTTTCTGCCCGCACTGATGCACTGGCTGAAACCGAATATGGGACGCGACAAAGTGTTGCGCAATCTCACCCCCGATCCTCAGCGCTAGCCCTATTCCTCACGGAGACAATCATATGCTCAATTTCAAACCCCTGCTTACCACAATCCTGCTGAGCGCGCTGGCCGCCGGAGCGCTTGCCAGTGAAGACAAGGCACGCGCCATTATGGAGAAAATGGATCTCCAGCAGCGCGAAACTGCAGATGGCACATTCACTCGCGCCCAGCTTTCGACCTGCAAATTCGGCCAGAAAAACGGAAAGATCAGCTGCGTCGAAAACCCCCGAGTCAAGGTTCTCGAATCGGTTTCGAAGCAGTACGGCGAAAATAAAAAGGACAGCAAGGGCGTTGCGATCCTACTGGAGCCCGCCAGCGAACGCGGCATTGGCATGCTCACCTATGACTATGACGACCCCAGCAAAGACATGGAATCCTGGCTGTATCTGTCCGCCCTCGGAAAAGTAAAGCGGATGGCCAGTGGCACCGGTGAAGACCGGGAGCCGGTGTCTGTTTTTGGTTCGGAATTTACCACCGAAGACATGGAAACCGGCACCGTAGACGAATACACCTACAAGATTCTCCAGGAAGGCCCCTTCGGCGGGCGCGAGGTGTGGGTAATTGAAGCCATCCCCAAACCCGTACGGGCAGCAAAAACCGAATACAGCAAGGTTCTGTACTGGGTCGACAAGGAGCGCTATACATTGCTCAAAGCCCAAACCTACGACAAACGCGGCAAGCCCTTCAAGCAGATTGCGTTTGCCGACATCGAGCAAATCAACGATCTCTGGATTGCGCGCGATGTGACCCTTATCAATCTGCAATCCCAGCGTCTTTCCAATATGAAAACCGAAGCGATCGCGATGAATGTCGAGGTTGAAGATGAGTTTCTCACCCAGCGTACCCTCACTGATTTTGCTTACCGGGAAAAAACGCTGGAAGCGCTGCGCAAACATATTCAATGACACCCGGAAGCCCAATGAAGCACTACACCCCGATTTTACTCACCCTCTTGCTGATGGGCACACCGTCCGCCAATGCCGAGGACTTTCTCGGCAGCGACGATTTCGCATTCGATTCTTCGGCTATCGAGGTCAGCGAACCCCATTGGACGGACGGTTTTAAAACTGCGTTAGAGCACGCCCACACCCAGATCCCCGGCGACCCCAACCGCTCGCAAAGCAGTGTGCAACTTATCTACGAAGGCAATTTGGCCGAAGGCTGGTATCTGAAGCTGGATACCCGCTACCGCTATTTCTGGGAAGACGATGATCTGGCAGAACGTCGCGGCGGCGCCTACGGAAAAAACAAATGGCAGCGCGCCTGGCTCCAGTACAGCAAAGGTTCGTGCACAGCCACAGCCGGCCGGCAAACGCTGATCTGGGGCGCTGTAGAAGGTACCTTCGTAACCGACATTGTGACACCCTTCGACTACACCGAGCAGCTTCTGACCGACTATGGCAACGTGCGCCTGCCGCAGGACATGCTGGTGGCTGAATGCTTTTTGCCCGCTGGCCAGTTACAGGCATTCTACACACCCGAAGCGCGCACCGATGTTTACCAGCATCACCGGCTAGTGTTCGACGTGGCGCCCGGTTTCCCGCCCGTCGATCTGAGCATCGAACCGGATGAAGAATGGGGGCTGCGCTACAAACTCCACGGCAGCCGGGTAGATTGGAGTTTCATGTACGCAAGGCTCTACGACAACACCCCGACACCGGTCTATTTCGGCCCGGACTTTTCCGGCAACAATTCCGCCAATCCGATAACAGCCCTGCTGACACCCGCGTTTGTCGCAATAAACGGGATGCCGGATTTTGGCATTCGTCCGGAACTCGCGCGATTTGATCTGGTGGGTATGGCGACTTCCATCGCGCTAGGAAGACTGTTACTGAAAGCTGAAGTGGCTCACCGGGACAATCAGCTACTCCCTATCAGTGGTGCAACCAGCGAACGAATTGATGCTGCGGTGGGCTTCGAATACACCACCAGCGGCAATCATCTGTTTAATGCCGGCGTTTGGGGCATGCACTTATCAAACGATGCTGCCGAGGACGACGACATTCAGGTTGTCAGTGTCGGCTGGCGGAAAACCTACCTCAACGACGACCTTGTGATGAGCCTGCTTGGCAACTGGGCTTCAAGTCCACGCTTTGGCATGGTTACGGTTCTCGCAGAGTACCGGTGGAACGACTTCTGGAAAACTTCACTGGCGCTGAGTGTTGCAGACCTGAGCGAGCTGGATACTCCCCTCCCCATCATTCCGGCCGAAGAATCAGCCACTGTGAGTATCACGTATGAATTCTGACGAACGCCGGCAGAAAATTCTTGAAGCCGCCATCACCGTACTACTGGAAAAGGGTGTCGCGGCCAGTCGCATGAATGATTTTGTGGAAGCCTCGGGCCTGAGCAAGGGCGGTGTCTATCACCATTTCGACAGCAAGGAAGATCTGCTGATCGGGGTACTGAATAGCTTTCTGGAAAACAACCTGGATCGCATTCACCTGTCTATCGATCCGAAGCAATCTGCATACGACCAGCTCATGGCCATTTTGCGCAACCACGAAGAGCTCATGGCTGAGCTCGGCAAATACAACCAGCTTTTTCTGGACTTTTTCTCCCAGGCACCGTATCTGCCCCATTTTCGCAAACTGATGCGGCAGCACTATGAGATGTTTCACGGAGCACTTTCCGAGCTGGTCAAGCTTGGAGTTAAACAGAGAGAGTTCAGAAAAAACACACACTCCGATGCGATCGCTTCAGGCTTGCTCGGACTGTTTGATGGTATGGGCATAGCGCGGTTGATTGTTCCCGAAAAAATCACCTTCCCCGGCTATGCAATTGACTGCGCGACGGCGATGATAGAAGGGATTCGCCAGCACTGAGCCACGTGTTCAAGACCCGGAATACAGCGCCCCTGCCTGCGATCACCAACAAAGAAACGTTAGACCGCTCCCACCGGCATCTTTTCCAATGCCTGCTTACGTCCCAGCTCCGGTTTAACCCAGTAAATCAACGCCGGTAAAAACAGCAAGTCAGACAGAAGCGCCACCACAATTGCCACCGCACCCGCGATCCCCGGTTTCGCCAACCCCAGATAGTCAGAAAAGCCCAGCACTCCAAAGCCGATGGCCAATACCGCGGTAGTCAGTATCACAGCTTGTCCTACTTCGCTCAACGTACTACGAATGGCTTTGTCTACATCACCATATTCATACCAGGCATTTCGATAGTGCGTTAGGAAGTGAATGGTGTCATCCACCGCGATACCGATGATAATCGGCGCGATGATTAGCATATCCGTATTCAGCGGTATATTCAGATAGCCCATCACCCCGAAGGTAAAAACCGCGGGAATAAGATTGGGAAGAATGGAAATAACGCCTGCCTGCTTTGACCCCAGCGTCACCATCATCAGTGCCGTAATAATCAATAATGCTGCGCCAAAACTTTTCAGTTGGGTTACGGCGATATGGCGAATCAGCTCCATCATCAGATGAAACACACCGGTCAACTTTGGCTCCATCGCCGGATAGCTGGATATCAACGGATCAAAATAGGTCGAGATATCACCCTGCAAACTCTCGAACATCTCAATGTATTCATGGCTGCCGCCGTTGCGCAGGAATAGCGTAATATGACTGCGACTGTAATCGTCACTCACCAAACTGCGGCGGTCGCTGGCATTCGCATTGTTAAACAGGTAAAGCAATTGCGCCGTAAGGCGCGGATCATCAGGTATGGAATGAAAGGTAGCCTTGCCTTCATTCATCACCCGGTGGGTATCCTTGACCACATCCGCCAACGAGAGTGACTTGATCAACTTGTCTGAGTATGCGGCCTTAAGGTGCTGTTGAAACTGATCAATCTGTTTCAGTACCTGCGGGTCTTTCAGGGCATCAGCTTGGTTAAAGTCCAGATACACTTCCAGACTGAGCGCACCCATCAATTTTTCATCGACCAGCTGGGTGGTTACGCGAACCGGGTGACCATCCTTGTACAGGTCGACAAAGTTGGAATTGGTTTTTACCTGTACGGCGCCAACC
>NZ_JBVBUV010000091.1:0-12817 GCF_057445395.1 Litorivivens sp. | reverse complement strand
TATTATTGATGTGCGCTCAGCTAACCTGTTGTCCGAAGAATTCCTCGAATCACGCTCGTTTGAAAATATTCAGTGGATGAGCGTATTGAAATCGCTCACCGCCTACCAGATGTACCGGCAAACCATGCATGTTCGGGTACGTCGTGAGGATGTGGTGAACTTCCTCTTCAAATCCGACATTTTCCCCCGCTCTATTCTATTCTGCGTTGACCAATTGGCGCGCTGCATGGAAAAGTTGCCAGAACCGAAAAAGCCGATGGCGCGCGTCAATCAGGTAAAAATGCTGCTTCAGGACACTGACATCAGTGTCTTCAACCAGAAAGAACTTCATTCTTTTATCGACCTGCTGCAGATCAGACTAGATGAAGTGCACGGTGTGTTAAACGCGCAGTATTTTCTGAGTGGCCGAATCAGTAACGGTACAGCGCAAACCCAACCTTAACCTATGCATACTGGCGGTCGGTTCTATCGCTGATAATAAAGGCGACCGCCAACATAGGTCTGTTCGACCTCAATGTCACGTAACGCTAACGCGGGCACCGTCAGTGGATTGCGGTCGAGCACCACAAGGTCCGCCAGTTTTCCGGCTGTCAGCGAGCCCAACTCATGATCACGGTGAATCTGCCACGCTGCGTCGATTGTCGTCGCGGCAAGTGCATCGCTGACCGACACCTTTTCCTCAGGCCCAATTTCGGCGCCCGAAGCGCTGACGCGATTAACCGCACTCCACACCAGCAGCATAGGATTCATTGGCACCACAGGTGTATCCAGATGAATGCTATAGCGCAGATTTAACGCTTGCGCCGAACGTGCTGGGCTCATGCGCGCTGCTCGCTCCGGCCCCATAAAAATATCACGATGGCGATCGCCCCAGTAATAAGTATGGGCCGAAAAGAACGTCGGCGTTACACCCAAGTTTTTCATTCTCGCCAACTGGTCATGTCGCGCCATTTGCGCGTGGACAATGATGTGCCGGACATCCTCACGCGGAACCGCCTGCTGCGCTTTTTCTATAGCATCGAGAATCATATCGATGGCCGCATCCCCATTACCGTGAATCGCCAGCTGATAGCCTGCACTATGAGCTGCCAACACCTGCTCAGCCAGCTGCTGTGCCGGCACCACAGGAAACCCTCGATAATCTTCATCGCCGTGATGCGGATGAAAATATGGCTGCGACAGATAACCCGTATAGCCTTGGATACTCCCGTCGGCAATGATTTTTATCGCGCCTATAGAAAGGTAGTCATTTGGCTTTGGGTTAAGTTTCATTTCACCCGCAACGAGTGCCTCGCCCACCGTCTGCCATATGGGCCAGAGTTCGAGACGTTGCGGAATACGCCGCAATTTAGAAGCAAGCGACAACCCCGAGAGCATCCTGCTGTCGACCCCTCCACTCTGGGCAGTTGTAACACCAACGCGTAAATACTCCGCTGCGGCGCTATCGATCATTTCCATGAAATCTATCGCCGAAAAATCCATAGCCAGCGTTTGCAATTGGGTGCCAGCCGTTTCCTTCAACAGACCAGTGGCGTTGCCGCTACTATCGCGAACAATGACACCACCTTCAGGGTCGGGCGTCGTGTTATCGATACCCGCCAGCGCCAAGGCCACGGAGTTTGCAACGCCCATGTGGCCGGAAATATGGAGGATGTAGACCGGACGATCTTTCGATACCGCATCGAGATCTTCGCGGGTTGGATGGCGTTTTTCCGCCAACAGACTATCGTCATAGCCAATACCGAGAATCCAGCCATCGGGGTTTGCATCGGCAAACGCCGAAAGTCTCGACTGCAGTGAACCAATGCTTTTCACATCGCCAATAGGGGGACTATTAAGATCTGCGGCAAACTCGGTCAGCCCGGAACCTGGGAAGTGACCGTGCGCATCAATAAACCCCGGGATAATGGTCATGCCCTGGAGATTCAGCACACGCTCTGCCGAGCTTCGATAAGCTTCAGCCTCCGCGTTGCTGCCTACCCAGACAATGCGATCCCGCTCAATCAGCATGGCTTCGGCCTGGGGCTGCGCCGTGTCCATCGTAATAATGTTGGCGTTCACAAATAATTGAGACTGCGGCAACGGCGGCCGAACCCGCATGAGCACTGAAATCAGTATCACTACCAGCACTAAAATGATTACCAATAAACCACCCAGCCGCTTCATAGTATCTCCGCCCACACAACCGATAATCTAACGCTTTAAATATGTCTTGAAAGTGCTAAACGTGCACTATGACATACCGCGTAACACAATACTTTACCTCAAGCAGACTACAATGGTATTGGTTTCTACCGTGTAACCAATTAATTTCTAATCATTATTTTCCGTTCATTTTGGCTGACAGGCGTAATAATTTTCGCTTAAACTCTACCTAGAAACGCAAAATGAGGTGAGCCATGGCAGGCGAGACACGATGGGGCAAAAGAAGTCGACTGGATGACCCGGATCAGGCGAGAAATCATATACTTTCTGCCACCTACCACGTGGTTACCAATAAAGGGGTCGATAAAACCACGATTTCTGAAATTGCAAAACAAGCCAAAGTTTCCCGACCTACCATATACCGTTACTTTGATAGCCGCGATGAAATCATTCAATGCTTGCTGAACAAACGGCAGGGAGATTTTTTTGAGCGCATGTATGAGGAAACCCTGCGATATCGCAACGACTTCCCCCGCCTGGTGGAGGAATTGCTTTGCTTTGCACAACAGTTCACAGCCCGAAACAGAGCCTCAGATTTGGTGTCTGGCCCAAATGCAGGAAGAATGGTCAATTATTTTCCCAGCGACGAAGCTGAACGCCATTTTGCAAAAATTCTCGACGAGCCCTATCAGAACTATCGTTATACAACAGGCAATGTAGTCGATTTAGAAAGCCTGAAAGGCTTTCTGGGCGTCATGATGCTGTCTATTCGCCTGTACCCCTACAAAAACCACGAGACCCTGCGCAATCAGTTACAGGCCATCATGGCACTTGGGCGCACAGCAAGCCGCGAGGAATCAACAAAAACCTTCGACAGCCTGAAGAAAAACACCATGAGAAATTCTCGCTAGGGTCAGAACGGCCAGATCAGCGGGACAATCAATACAGTCACAACCCCTACCGCCAACGTCAACGGCACACCGATTTTCACAAAGTCCTGAAACTGATAGTTACCTGGACCGTAAACCATCAGATTGGTCTGATAACCGATCGGGGTTGCAAAACAGGTCGACGCGCCAATCATCAGGGTAACCGCCAGCGGCTCTGGCGCCACCCCCAAGCCCTGACTCGCGGCAATGGCCACAGGAAACAGAATGACCGCAGCAGCCATATTGGAAATCACGGCGGAAAAAGCTGCTGTCAATGCAAACAGACTAATCAGCAAGCCCACCGGCGAGCCCGCCGATGCTCCAATAATCACTTCGGCGATACTTTGTGCTGCGCCGGTTTTATCCATCGCGCTACCGAGCCCAATCGACGCGGCGATAACCAGTAACACTTCCCAATCAATACTGCGTCGAGCGTCGCGTATTCGCACACAGCGCGTCAGCACCAGCATGGCCGCCGCGAGCAAAGCCGCCTTAAACATGCTGAGCAAGCCGGTGCCTACCACCGCGACCATTCCCAGCAGAATAAAGCCTGAGGTACCACGCTGCTCATGACGAACCGGCCGGGAGTTCTCAATTTTGCTAACCAGCAGGAAATCGCGGGAATAACGCTGATTTTCGACAAAATCTTCGTGGGTCTCCAGTAGCAGCGTATCCCCCGGACGCAACTCTACCCCGCCGATCTTGGTTTTCAAATGCTGGCCATCACGGGAAATGGCAATAATCGCAGCACCATAGTGATTGCGAAACCCCATATCGCGCACGCTCTTCCCCACAAAGGGGAAGTTCGGCGAAATCACTACTTCCACCAAACTGCGGGCCGACTGCCGGGTATCGAGCTTAAACACCTGATCATCAGCCACGCGCAGACCATGAATATTTTTAAGGTCAACCACGGATCGCACGTCACCGGCGAAAATCAGTCGGTCATCGCCTTCCAGTGTTTCACGCGGCGACACCGCCGTCAGAATACGCCCCTTGCGATCAATCTCTATCAAGAACATGCCCGGCAATTGGCGGAGTCCGGCGTTTTCAATGCTTTTTCCCACCAGTGGACTACCCGGCTCCACCAGCATTTCCACCACATATTGCCGCGCGTCTTCAAAGCGCTGGGCCTCACCTTTGCGGTCCGGTAACAGCCAACGGCTGGTGGCAATAGTCAGCCCCAGAACAACCAGCGTACAGGGTATACCCACCCAGGCCAGATCAAACAGGGCAAGGCCATCCACCCCCGGCTGCCTCTTGAGCATATCGTTGACGACCAGATTGGTACTGGTACCCACCACCGTACAGGTGCCCCCGATAATGGCGGCATAGCTCAGCGGAATCATCAACTGGGAGCTGGAAATATTGTTGCGTCGCGCCCAGTCGCGCACGGCGGGCACCATCATCGCCACAACCGGTGTGTTATTGAGCACTGAACTGAACACGGCCACGGGCGCCATCAGTCGCAGTTGCGCGCTGGCTACATTTTTGGGCCGTCCCAGCAGGTTATAGGATATCCAGCTGACTACGCCGGTGTCCGACAAGGCTTGGGCAACCACAAACAGCACCGCAACCGTGGCCAGACCTTCACTGGCAGCGCCCGCCAGGGCTTCCGAAGGCGTGAGAATATTGGCAAAAACCAACACAGCAACGCCAGCCAGCAAAACCATATCGGCGGGTAGGCGGGTCGTGATCAGCAGACTGAAGCAGCCGGCAATAACCAGCAGCGTGGCAATAGCGTCAGGGCCAAGCACCGAACTACACTCGGTGGGTAAAGAAGTCGGTAAACTGGTCGACGAACTGACTCAGCTGGTCCGCCGGCAAATCATTCACACCGGCAGCCGCAGCACGGCCTCCGCCAGTGGGAAACTGCCGACACAGCTCATCAGCACCGGTTTTGTTATTCAGCGGCGCTCTCACGCTGATCAAATAATTACCGTTATCCTTAACTGTCAGCACAGCGTGAGCCCGATCCGGGCTACCGTTGGCCAGATCATTGCTGTAAACACCGCTAACCCGTCGAGCCCAGGCTTCATTGGGCAACACAAACACGGCCGCCGAATCCGTTACCGATTGCGGGCCAATATTGGCAGCGGCCGACATATCCGCCTGGTAGCCCTGCTCAAGCTTTTCGAAGGCTGCGCGGTTGTCGGAAATAAAATCAAATGGCGATGCGTAATCCGCTACCTGCCGGTACAGATCCGCCGGGTGAAAGTGCAAATCCTCGAGCTGAGAGCCATAGCCGTTGTAATTGATGTAGATCCCGAGATTCTCCAGCTGCTCAAGCTGCTGCGCATTCAGGTTCAGCGGTTTAGCTGCCGCGAGCGCACTCTTTTTCAGGTTGTCGCCAAACGCCCCGACGACCGCCCATTGAGCAAACTGTCCTTGCAGATACCCATTCACCAAAAGGCTTGTACAAACATCCGACGCGGTATTGATCAGCGCGGTCAGATTGGCATGCTCAGGGATGTCACCAGCAAAATGATGATCCGAGTAGAAGACTGACGCTCCCTGCTCAAGTACACGCATCAGGCTTTTCTTGTTTTTGTCCATGGATACATCGAGGACAGTGATCTGGTCACCCGCACCGGCGGTCACCTGATCCAGCAGCTCAATGTCTCGTTTAACACCCGTAATCAGTTGAGCATCCCGCGGCTCGGCGTTGCGTAATTGCACCAGTGAGCAAATACCATCAGCATCGCCATTAAAAACATCGAACGCCGCCATCATTCTTTCCCTATCACTGTAAAAAACCGCCACAGAATAGCATAGCGCCCTGACCTCGCCCAACAACCGTTTGGGTTACGGTGAGCAATAGAAAAGCCGCACTGAGGCGGCTTCCCTGTTTCGCACCTGTTACTTCAGAACGATACGGTCGCGGTTCTTTTGCAGAACCACAGCGCCGACACCCTTCACGTCGGCCAGTTGCTCAACCGACGAGAAAGCACCGTGCGCTTCACGCCACTTAACAATTTCTCGCGCACGCACCTCACCAACCCCGATCAGGGATTCAGCGAGTGTTTGTGCGTCTGCAGAATTGATATTGACGGTCGCGGGTGCATCGGCCCCGAAGGCGAAACCACTGATGAGAACTAGAGAAAGGAAAAGGCTTTGCAGCCATACTGGCAATTTCATAACACACTCCTTTGTGTCGTATTTAAGTTACATCTTCAGACTTGCCAGCCTCAGGGCTGGCAATTTCAGTGCCGTTGCGGCCCAATCAGTTTAGCGGTAGCCCAGTTCTGCAGCAATCTGTTTCAAGGCATTCATTGGCGATTCCGCGCGGGTGATTGGCCGGCCAATTACGAGGTAGTCACTGCCACTGTCTATCGCCTGTGACGGCGTTGCCACCCGCCGCTGATCACCCTGCTCGCTGTCGAGTGGACGAATACCCGGTGTTACCAGGCAAAAGTCAGCGGAAATCACCTTGCGCAGCATGGTCGTCTCACGCGCTGAGCACACCACACCATCCATACCGCAATTTTCTGCCAGTACCGCGAGCTCGCTAACCTGCTCTTCCAACGCCCGGCTAACGCCCACCTGCATCAATTCTGCCTGTTCCATGCTGGTAAGTACGGTTACCGCCGTTAACAAGGGTGCGTTTTCGCCCAGTGGCTCTAATGCAGCGCGCGCTGCCTCCATCATTCGCGGCCCGCCACTGGCATGCACATTAACCATCCACACACCTAGCTCAGCTGCTGCGCTCACGGCGGCGGCGACGGTATTGGGGATGTCGTGAAACTTCAGGTCGAGAAACACATCAAAACCGGCATTTACCAAGGCCTTGACCAGTACCGGCCCTTCACGGGTAAACAATTCCTTCCCGACCTTCACCCGGCACAGCTTAGGGTCCAACTGCTCTGCAAGGCTCAATGCCGGTCCAGAAGCCGGAAAATCCAAGGCGACGATAATGGGGGATAACTCTGACAACGTACTACTCCTGAAAATCTCTATGGGTTCGGTTAATGCCGCTCAATCACCTTCCGCGCCGCGAATAGGCGCTGTTCGCCCCCAGTGCTTGCAGGTTGGGCACAACCAGTGCAGCTGATGACCGGCAAATCCGCAGTGATCACACTGGTAGGTTGGCTTGGCTTCCAGTAATTCGGTCAACATACGCTGCAACACGGTCAAATTTTCCCGCGCGGAATCGCTGGCTTTGGGCGCCTGGAAGTTTATCACCTGCAGCAGCCCACGCAGTGTGGGGCGCCGCTTTAATTGCTCCGCCAGATACACTTCGGCCTGCTCATCCGGTTGGTGTTTGTCGATCAACTCAACCAATTTGAGCAGTATCGAGCTGCTGGGATACTCCTCATAGCAAGCCCTGAGATAGCTTAGATATTCCATCTCCTCGCCACGCTTGCGATAAGCTATATGCAACGGCTCCAGCACCTCACTGAGGTATAGCCGGTTCTGGTTAAACACTCGCTTGAAGGTTTTGATCGCGGCCTGTGTGTTACCGCTATCGAGCTCCAGCTGCCCGAGCGTGATGGTGGCACGTACACAATTGCGGTCGTAGCTCAGCGCCTGCTTCAGATCCCTGCGAGCCGAGTGGAAGTCATTGGTCGCATAGGCAATGTCAGCCTTTTCGCAGCAGAAGTGCGCAAGACACCGAAAAATATCGTCGTCAGCCACGGCTCCGGGGCGCAACCAGCCCTTTTTCGGCACCAGCTGTTTACCAACGTCGATAGCGCTGTCCCACTCCTTTTCGTCTTGGTAGATCTCCAGCAAGTGGCGCAGAGCAGTGCTTCTCCAGCCCGGGGATTGCTGCACCAGATCCTTGAGCATACGCTCGGCCCGATCCAGCAAGCCGGCACTGATATAATCGCGCGCCAGCTCCATATGTACCTGATGCAACTGATCTCCACCCAGATTGGGCCGTGCCAGAAGGTTCTGGTGAATCCGTATGGCCCGATCAACCTCCCCTTTTCGACGCAGCAAGGTGCCAACGGCCAGATGGGTTTCCAGCGTATCGCGATTCACTTCAAGAGAGTTTACGAAACTGTCGATCGCCACATCGGGCTGTTCGTGCAGCAGGAAGTTCAGCCCCTGATAGTATTGGGTACTGGGCTGGGCATCGTCGGAACCACCACTGTCGCGTGGCTGGCGATTCCAGCGGCCAAGCGACCACCCGATAGCAATAGCCACCGCTAGCAGTAGCACCTGGCTTAAGTCTGGCATAGTTATGAAGTCGCAGACCCCGATCGCAGCTGAGCGACTTCTTTTTCAAGCTTTGCCAGCTTGCGGCACACACCCTGGTGTTGGGCTTTTATCTGCAGCAAACGAATCATACAGATCAACAGCCCCGCCCCGCCACCGGCGACAAAGGCGGCGACGATCCAGATCGACACCCGCAGTTCAGGCAGTTTGACGAAGAGCAGGTCCAGCGGGACTCGCGCGTCGTTTTCCACCGAGAAGGCAGCGCCAAAAAACACTAACGCCAGTATGAACAGTACGAACAGAAGCTTTTTCAAGAGACCCATGGGCTTTACCTAAAAAAAACGGCATGGCCATTTGACCATACCGCTTCTACATTCATTTCACCAGAGGCTATCAGTTTTTCTCCAAGCCTAAATTCACCCGCTCGCGCATTTCCTTACCGGGCTTGAAGTGCGGAACGTATTTTCCCGGCAATTGCACCGTTTCGCCTGTTTTGGGGTTTCGTCCCTGGCGCGGCGCCCGATAATGAAGGGAAAAACTGCCAAAACCACGGATCTCAATGCGTTCACCCGTCGCCAATGTCTCAGACATATGCTCGAGCATCGTTTTTACCGCCAGCTCGATGTCCTTGTGTGATAGCTGGGTTTGCATACCCGCTATCAGGTCTATCAGTTCTGATTTGGTCATAGCGATATTCCGTTATTTCGCTACAAGATTAGTAGTAACTGCCCGATTTCTCAAGGGTTTTAGTCGAAGTACCACTCAAGGAGGCACAAAAAAGGGCGCCGTAGCGCCCTTTTCCTGGTTCAGGTGTTACTGCAGGACTTAGTCTTTGTCCATCTGCGCCTTGATCAGGTCGCCGATAGTACCGGGACTGGCTGATTCTGTGCCCTGCTCGCGCAGGCTCTTCACAGCCTCCTTCTCGTCTGCAATATCTTTCGCTTTGACAGAAAGGTTAATGATGCGATTTTTACGGTCAATATTGATGATTTTGACCTCGATGTCATCACCTTCTTTCAAGGCATTGCGGGCATCTTCCACGCGGTCACGGCTGATTTCAGAGGCTTTCAGAATGCCTTCGATCTCTTCCGCCAGAACCACTACAGCCGCCTTAGCATCAACTTCCTTGATGGTGCCTTTAACGATGCTGCCCTTGTCGTTCAGGTTCACGTAGTTGGAGAACGGATCGTCTTCCAGCTGCTTGACACCCAGGGAGATACGCTCGCGCTCGGGATCGATAGACAGGATAACGGTCTCGATCTCGTCGCCTTTCTTGAAGTTGCGAACGGCTTCTTCGCCTGTCTCGTGCCAGGAAATATCTGACAGGTGAACCAGGCCGTCGATGTTGCCTTCCAGACCAATGAAGATACCGAAGTCAGTGATGGACTTGATGGCACCGCTGATCTTGTCACCTTTGCTGTAAGTGGCAGCAAATGCATCCCAGGGGTTCTGTTGACACTGCTTGATGCCCAGAGAGATACGACGACGCTCTTCGTCAATATCCAGAACCATAACCTGAACTTCGTCACCTACCTGTACAACTTTGGAGGGGTGAATGTTCTTGTTGGTCCAATCCATTTCGGATACGTGTACCAGACCTTCAACACCTTCTTCGATTTCAGCAAAGCAGCCGTAATCAGTGAGGTTGGTAACACGGGCGTTGGTTTTGGTGCCTTCCGGGTAACGTGAAGTGATTTCGACCCAAGGATCTTCACCCAGTTGCTTCAGACCCAGTGAAACGCGGTTGCGCTCGCGGTCAAACTTCAGGATGCGAACTTCAATTTCGTCGCCCACATTGATGATTTCGCTTGGGTGCTTGATGCGCTTCCAAGCCATATCGGTGATGTGCAGCAGGCCGTCGATACCACCCAGATCTACGAACGCACCGTAGTCGGTCAGGTTCTTGACGATACCCTTAACAACCAGACCTTCCTGCAGAGAGGCCAGCAGCGCTTCGCGCTCTTCGCTGTTTACGCTCTCCATAACTGCGCGGCGTGAAACCACCACGTTGTTACGTTTCTGGTCCAGCTTGATAACCTTGAATTCCAGCTCTTTACCTTCCAGGTGGGCGGTATCGCGCACCGGGCGTACGTCTACCAGTGAACCTGGCAGGAAGGCACGGATGGAATTGATGTCGACGGTAAAACCGCCTTTTACCTTACCGTTGATCACACCGGTAACGGATTCTTCATGAGCGAACGCAGATTCCAGATCTTTCCAGGCTTCCGCACGCTTGGCTTTTTCACGTGACAGGCGGGTCTCACCGAAACCGTCTTCAACGCTTTCCAGTGCAACCTGTACTTCGTCGCCAATTTCCAGCGAGAATTCGCCGGCGTCGCTCAGGAACTGCGAGCGGGGGATCACGCCTTCAGACTTCAGACCAGCGTGCACAGTGACCCAGTCACTGTCGATATCGATAACAACACCGGTCACGATGGAACCGGGCTGCATGTCGATGGTTTTTAAACTCTCTTCAAAAAGTTCTGCAAAGCTTTCGCTCATGTGTCGTTTACCTATGGGGCAGGGAATCTGCCGATTTTTCGCCGCACATCCAGCTTATGCGGGTCAATGGGTTCGGCCAAAGAAAGGTGCCAGCTGGAGTCACACAATCTTCGACACTTACTAAAAAAGCAGCTCGTGTTCCTGAGAACAACAAACCACTAAAGTAAACCGCGCTCACGCACAGCGGCGAGAACGCGGTCAAAAACTTCATCTATGCCAAGGCCACTGCTATCAATGATTACAGCGTCCTCAGCAGGCTTTAAGGGGGCCAGTTCCCGCTCGGAATCTCGCTTATCTCGAGCGCGGATGTCCTCCAAAAGGGCGGCAAGGCTAACACTTTCACCCTTATTTATCAACTGTTTATACCGTCGATCGGCGCGCTCTTCGGCACTGGCGGTAAGATAGATTTTCAGGTCGGCGTCGGTAAACACCACCGTACCCATATCACGACCATCGGCGACCAGCCCAGGCGCCTTGGCAAACGCTCGCTGACGCCCCAACAAGGCCTGACGAACTCCAGGTAAAACAGCCACTTGCGAGGCAAGCTCACCAGTTGATTCACTGCGCACGGTGTCGCTTACGTCTTCACCTTCGAGGATGACAGCTGTGGGCTCACCTTCCGCACCGGGTTCGAAGCGCACATCCAGATCCCTCGCCAGTAGCGTCAGTGGCTGTTCCTGATCCAACCCAATGCCGTGCTTGACCCCGGCCAGTCCAACCAGGCGATAGAGCGCGCCACTATCGAGCAAAGACCAGCCCAAATGGTGAGCCAGCTTCTGGCACAGCGTACCCTTGCCTGAGCCGCTCGGGCCGTCTACGGCGATGACCGGGGCTGTCATTTGGCAACCTCAACACACATACCAACCTGCTTTGCCAGCTCAATAAAATTAGGGAAAGAGGTGGCAACGTTGTCGGCACCGCGAATATGTATCGGGTCAGAAGCTCGCAGCGCAGCTACCGAAAAGGACATGGCAATACGGTGGTCGTGATGGCACTCAATGTCGCCGCCACCAATCTGGCCCCCGACAATCTCGATACCGTCTTCAGTTGGTGTCGCCTGAACGCCCAATGCCTTTAGACCATCAGCCATAACCTGAATCCTGTCGCTCTCTTTCACTCGCAACTCCTGTGCACCTCGCAGCACGGTTTTACCCTCGGCGCAGGCAGCGGCGATAAACAGCACCGGAAACTCATCAATGGCCAGCGGCACCTGATCTTCAGGAATATCGATTCCCCTCAGTTGAGCCGAACGCACGCGGATATCCGCCACCGGCTCCCCGCCAACTTCCCGCTTGTTTTCAACGGTAATATCGCCACCCATCGCTTTCAGAATATTGATCACGCCGATGCGAGTTGGGTTAATGCCCACATGCTGCAGCACTAACTCAGAGTCCGGCGCGATGCTGGCGGCAACCATAAAGAAAGCCGCCGACGAAATATCTGCCGGCACATCAATATGCATACCCTGCAGGCGCTGACCGCCAACCAGACTGGCGGTGTTGCCACGGCGAATCACCGGATAACCAAAGCCGCGCAGCATCCGCTCGGTATGGTCCCGAGTCGGCGCCGGCTCGGAGACCGAGGTTTCGCCAGTGGAATACAGGCCCGCCAGCAAGACACAGGATTTCACCTGGGCGCTGGCCATGGGCATATCGTAGTGAATCGCCTTCAGCGCATTGCTGCCGGAGATTTTCAGGGGCGGACGACCGCCGTCGGCAGTTTCCACGGTAACACCCATTTCACGCAAGGGCCTGGCGACACGCTCCATTGGACGCTTATTCAGCGACACATCGCCGCTCATAGTGACTGAGAACTTCTGCCCCGCCATCAAACCAGACAGCAGGCGAATCGTGGTGCCGCTATTACCGACGTAAAGTTCGCCCTTCGGTTCTTTCAAGCCTTCTCGGCCCACGCCGTGAATTTTGACCCGGCCATTTTCCGGCCCTTCGATATTCACCCCCATGGCCTTGAAGGCATTCAGAGTCGCCAGCGCGTCCTCGCCTTCAAGAAAGCCATCTACCGTGGTAGTGCCATCAGCGATAGCGCCCAGCATGATGGAACGGTGAGAAATTGATTTGTCG
>NZ_JBVBUV010000090.1:0-12839 GCF_057445395.1 Litorivivens sp. | reverse complement strand
TCAACTTTGTGGTGGTTACAAATGGCGGTGGCGGGGTTTCGTAAGTGACCGCGAGTTTTACCCTTGACGCCTTGCCCGGAAAACTGTTGGCGATCGACTCGGATTTGAACGCGGGCCTGCTTACCGCCGACGAGGCCCGCGAGCGACGCGAAGAAATCCGCACGGAATCTGACTTTTACGGTGCCATGGACGGTGCTAGCAAGTTTGTTCGTGGCGATGCCGTTGCGGGTATTGTCATCCTGTTCATCAATGTGATTGGTGGGCTGAGTATCGGTGTGTTTCAACATGACCTAAGCCTTTCCCAGGCCACAGAAAATTATGTACTGCTGACCATTGGTGATGGTCTGGTAGCGCAAATACCGGCGCTGTTGTTGTCCACAGCCGTTGCCATCATCGTGACCCGTATATCCCGATCCCAGAATATGGGGCAGCAGCTGCGCGGCCAAATGCTCGCCAACACCCATGTGTTAGTGATGGCGGGCGCGGTGCTGACCATTCTGGGTGTTATTCCAGGCATGCCGAATTTCGTGTTTCTTATGTTGGCGGCAGTCTGTTTTGCGCTCGCGCGCATGATGGAAAAGCAACGTCGCAGCGAACCGGAGCTGGTTGAAGAAGACGCCGACGCTGCTATTGAAAAAGGTAGCAAAGCACCGATACCCGAATTGAACTGGGACGACGTGACGAATCTTGATGTGGTGGGACTTGAGGTCGGGTATCGCCTGATCCCACTGGTCGATCGGCAGCAGGGCGGTGAGCTGATCAACCGCATAACTGGTGTGCGAAAGAAACTCTCCAAGGAGCTCGGCTTCCTGATTCAGCAAGTTCACATCAAAGATAACCTGGAACTAAATCCTACGGCCTACCGCATCACGCTGCTGGGAGACACCATCGCCGCAGGCGAAGTACAGCCCGGCATGGAGCTGGCCATTAATCCCGGAGGCGCTCAGGGAACACTGCGGGGTACTCCGACTAAAGATCCTGCCTTTGGTATGGATGCAATCTGGATTGAATCCTCGCAACGCGATCAAGCCCAAACCATGGGCTATACCGTGGTTGACCCGAGTACCGTCATGGCCACTCACCTGAGCCAGGTGGTGAAGAACCATGCACATGAGTTGCTTGGCCACGAAGAAGTACAGCAATTACTGGAGCGACTGGCCAATACCGACCCGAAATTGGTCGAGAACCTTGTACCCAAACAACTGCCATTGAGTGTGGTTGTGCGCGTGCTGCAGAACCTGCTCAAAGAGGGGGTTTCCATTCGCAGCATTCGCCTGATTGCCGAATCTTTGGCGGAGCAAGCGCCAAAAACCAAGGAACCTGACGAACTTTTGGAAGGTGTTCGCATTGCGCTTGGGCGAATGATTGTTCAGGAAATCAATGGCTTATCGGACGAACTTCCAGTCGCCGCTTTGGATGCTGATCTGGAACACATATTGCAGGATGCTCTACGTGGAAGTGGTGGTGGTCTTGAGCCGGGCTTGGCCCAACGACTACAGGAAGACCTGGCGGGCTTTGCCAATACCCAAGAAGCCTCGGGTCAGCCATCAGTAATACTGGTCGCCCCACCACTGAGACAATGGCTGTCGCGCTTTATCAGGAGAAGCCTGCCCAATCTGCATGTGCTCTCCTACAACGAAGTTCCCGACAGCAAACAGGTGCGACTGGTTTCAACTGTTAGTCACCAGAGTGCATTAACCGCTGAACAGGCTGAGTAAAGACAATGAAAGTGCACACATTTATAGGCGCAGACAGCACCCAGGCCATGCGCAAGGTCAAAGAGTCGCTAGGCAACGACGTGACGCTGCTGTCTTGCCGTCGCGTTAACGACGGCGTTGAGCTAGTGGTTGGCGTGGAAGCCGTTGCAACCGCCCCTGCACAGCCACGGTTAGTTGTACCTACGCACCAACAAAACAGTGACGACGCACGTCGGCGTCTGCAAGGTGAACTGGCGAAAACGCGCACCGGACTTGAGCAGACCGCGCGGGGTACCCAGTGGATATCAGAGTCTGCCAAAAATCCGTCAGGGCGCCAGGCCATTGAATTTCTGAAAACGCTCGATATCGAACCACATATCGCGTCTGCGCTGATCAAACGTCTTCCTGAAAATGAGTCGGGTGACCTGCAGCAGGAGCTGATGCACAGCCTGTTACGCAAGGCCATTCGCACGCTACCGACACCTGGTGAAGGTGTCACAGCGCTCGTTGGCCCGCCCGGCGCAGGCAAAACCACGACGATCGCAAAAATTGCCGCAGATTTTGTCCGTCGCGGCTATCGCAATGACATCGCGTTGATCACTACCGATACCCATCGCATCGCCGCAGAAGAACAACTGCGAATCTACGGCAATATATTCCAGGTTCCAGTGCATGCCGCGTCGACCGCAACCGAAGCTGCTGAACTGATCAAAATGCTCAACCACAAGAAATATCTGCTGATTGATACCGCCGGTGTGGGAATACGCGACGACCGCGGTCTGGCGCAATTACACGATCTGTTTGCGGTATTACCGGACATCGACGTATTTCTGACACTGCCAGCCGATCGGGAACATCATGTACAGCGGGAAATTGTTGAACGATTTCGGCAGATGCCGCTCAACGGCGTAGTCGCGACCAACCTCGATCAGGCCGTTAGGCTAGGTGCCTTGCTTTCGGTGCTCATCCAAAGCCGTTTGCCGGCGGTATGGTACAGCGATGGCCCACGGGTACCTGAAGATATTCAATGTGCTGAGGCAAAGGCACTGATCAGCCATGCTTGGCGACTGGGCCGTGATTTTAATCGCCGCAAGCCCTCGGATGATCGCGAAGTGTACGACCGAACAGGAGTTGTAGCGTGAGTACAGTGAAAGTTGTTGCGGTTGCCAGTGGCAAAGGTGGCGTCGGCAAAACCAACGTATCAGTGAATCTAGCCTGGCAATTGGCGAGAGCCGGAAAGAAAGTTCTCTTGCTCGACGCCGACTTGGGGCTGGCAAACGTAGACATATTGCTGAACCTGAAGCCCAAGCGGAACCTTTCCGATGTTATCGATGGCAACTGCAGTCTCAAAGATATTTTGCTGGAAGCTCCGGGTGGTTTTACTGTCATCCCTGCGGCGTCAGGTAAAAAATCTATGGCTGACATGGCAAATACACAACACGCCGGTATTGTCATGGCATTGAGTGAACTCGATCAGGACTTTGATGTAATGATTGTGGACACCGCTGCCGGTATTTCTGACAGCGTCGTCACTTTCAGCCGCGCCAGCCATCATGTCACGGTAGTTTGCTCGGACGAACCCACGTCGATGGCGGATGCCTACGCGTTAATAAAAGTTCTGAATAAAGACGCCGGAATCACCCGGTTTCAGGTGCTACGTAACCGCGTTAACAGCGAAACCCAGGCCCGCGCAGGATTTAACCGTCTGGCCGAAACAGCAAGCCGTTTTCTGAATATTCAGCTGAATTACGCGGGCTATATTCCCGATGATGCCTGTGTCTCAAAAGCAGTGGGAAAACAGCAATGCGTCTCGCAGGCTTTCCCGTCATCACCTGCAGCAAAGGGCTTTAAGCGCTTCGCAGACACGGTGACTGCCTGGCCCACGCCAGCGCAACCCGGTGGGCACGTTGAATTTTTTGTTGATCGTATGAGTGGCTGACGGACATCTCCATATGATGGTAGCAGGATACGCAACCTATACCGCAGTACAGCATGGCGATCGCGACGCCCTTGTGCTGAAGCATTCAGACCTGGTGAAGCGCATTGCTTATCACCTTGTTCTCAAACTGCCCGACAGTGTCGACGTGGATGATCTGATTCAGGCGGGCATGATTGGGATACTGGAAGCTGCCAGCTCTTTTCGCAGCGATGGTGGGGCCAGTTTTGAAACTTATGCCGGACTGCGTATTCGGGGCGCGATGATCGATCATCTGCGCAGTACCGGCTGGGTACCGCGTTCGCTTTCCAAGCAATTACGACAGCTTACTGATGCAATACGACGCGTTGAAAACCGCACCGGACGCGAGGCCGCCAGTGCCGATGTGGCCGCCGAGTTGAATATTAGGCTCGATGAATATCACCAACTGGTACAGGACGCCAGTTCGATTCAGCTATGCAGTCTGGAGCAGGTGAGTGATGACGATGGTGAGTTTCTGGGCGAGACCGGCGACCGCGACGCCATGATCAATGAAGTCCTCGCCGACGACTTTCAAAACGCGCTGGCGCAGCAAATCAGCAGTTTGCCCGACAAAGAAAAGCTGGTGTTGTCACTGTATTACGACACCGGATTAAATCTCAAAGAAATTGGCCTGGTGCTGGATGTATCCGAATCCAGAGTCTGCCAAATACACGGTCAGGCCATCATGCGACTTAAAAGCCGCATGACTGACTGGACCCAGCCCTGACCGCAGGAGGACATTACCGTGAACTATGAACCGTTGGAAAGTGCGATTTCAACCTTGGGCAGTATGCCGCCGAGCAGCCTGTTTGCCATTGTTGGCGGTCTTCTGGTCACCGCATTTTGCCTCTACTTTTACAAGCAACGCCGAGACTGTAATCGTCTGACGGCGCTGGAAGATACCGTGAAGTTGCGCGCCATGTCACGTCTGGTATCGGCGCAACAGGAAGAAATGAGCCTATTGCGCGAACGACTCGGGACACTTGAAGCCTACGTGGATCGTCTCAACAATCGGCAACAACGTCTGGCCGAAAACACCCACCAACGCAAACAGCGCGTAGACGATGCCATTGCCATCGCCATTCGCGGACAAGATGATTCGGATCTGGCATCGCGCGCCGGGGTTAGCCCCAGCGAAGCCAAGCTCATCGCTAGCCTCTATAGCCAAAACGCCCCAGCCTAAAACAGGGTTCGTAACGTGAGTTTTTTGTTCGATAGTCTCGTAAACTCGATACTGGCTAAATAATACTCGTTACGACCCCGGTTTTTCGTCCACCCAGCGCAGTTCGTCCTGAAGGCTGTAGGCAAAGGCCAGCGCTTCTGCCACCGCCACATAGAGTAGGGGAGGGATTTCCGTTCCGATATCCACCTGTGACAGCAGAGCGGTAAGTGCCTGGTCCTTGCGTATCGGCACACCATTTTCATGGGCAATACGAAGAATCTCCTGCGCCAGTTCGGCTTCTCCTTTGGCGACCACACGCGGTGAACCGTAGCCGTCGTAAGACAGGGCGGCAGCCTGTTGAGACTCGAGGCTCTTGTCATCTTCCTGAGTCATGCGCGTGCATCCAGTGCTGGCTGGTATTGTGGTGGGCGTGATGCTTCCGGCAACTCCCCAAAATGCGTCTCCACACGGGTTTGCTCGACGCCGAGAGTGTTCAACCGTGTAACAAGGTCGTCCTGACGTTGCTGTATAAGAGCGAGGATATCGGGGTTTTTACTGTAGAACACCAGTTGCGTTTCACTGGCCGCGTAGTCTACTTCTACTGCCAATTCGCCGAGGGCACCCAAGGCAACGTTGAGCGATACCCGCCAGTGAACTTCATTTTGTTCACTGGCTTGTCTGGTCGATCGCTCTTCGCGCCGTAAGTAAAACTGCCAGACGTCGATTTCCTGACCATTGCGCACGGGTAACTCGAGCAACCACATTAACTGTTGGTTTTCCCTGCCTTGGGCTGCGACGAGTTGCTGGCTTTCAAGCCTCGCCAATCCAGCTTCGACAACGCGCAATAACGACGGCGCGGATTCCTGATAGTTTGCGGCTTGCGCCAATTCGCCGCGACGGTTGTGCGCAGCCTGTTGATACGTGGTGGCTTGCAGATTTTGCGGCAACGCCGTTTGCGGGCTGAGGGCTGGCGGGGTAAGAGCGTGTGCAGCCGTTGGTGTGGCGGGTACTCCGTAAGTTGATGGGCGCGCCGAACTAGCAGACACAGACGAGCCAGGGCTGGGGAATACCGGTAGCTCTATGCTCGTCCTCGCCGGTGCCGTGTTCTGTGGCGCTGTGCTCTGCGGCGCAGGGGTGATGCTTTGGGGTTGCCCTCGAAGGGGGGTATTTGGTGTTGATGTCGCTGCTGGTGTTGTCTGAGAAGAAACCGCGGGTTTTGACGACGGCGCGTAGGTCTGGGGTAGTGGAGCACCAGGGCGGGCTGGGGATGCTTTGAGTAATTGATTCAGCAGGTTCAACAGCAGCGATTTTGTATCTTGTGCAGGAGCTGCGCTGCCGCGCGCCAACGAAGCCTCCAGAAAAACGCCACTGTTGCGCAGCGCCTGAGCTAACTTATCAGGTTGCACAACATCATTGCGGGTGGGTGTTGCCGCCAGCAGCCTTGCCGCCCACTGCTGTACCGAGGGGGGCAAACCAGCGGCCGGTCGCGCTGCTTGTGGCAAGTTCTGATACAGCTGTGTCAGTGACTGCGCAACCGCGGTTTTTGCCAGTAAAGCCTGGGCTATACGGCTTTCCGTGGGCGACAGTACCTGTGTAGTCAGACGCCCTTGAGTATCTACGTTCAATACCTTCAACACTTGGCGGCTACCGACCGGCAGCGGCCGTTCACTGGTGGCCTGCAAGGTATCCTTGCCAACCTGAAGGCTGTAATTGTTGCGATTGTGCTGCCGAGCTACCAGCACATCAAGAATTGCCCCCACTTTCACCACAGGAATGGTGCGCCGCACGTCAACGGCTGTCGGAGGGTTCTGATGTGCTGTCGGCACGTACAGCGATTTGTCGATATTCATGCAAAAGCTATATCACAAGGGCTCTCACATGATATCGGCCAATGCAGCTAAAGCTTGAGTTAGCGAATCATGGCGGCAGACTTAATCTGGGCCCATACGGGCATGCCGGGCTGTAACCCCAGCTGGGCTACCGAACGTCGCGTCACGCGGGCCAGCAGGGAAGAGGAGCCAACAGCAAGCCGGATAAGGGCCATCGCCTCGTCCTCATCGTCAATAATGTCGGTAACTGTCGTTGCCAAGCGATTGAGAATACTGGTGTTGTCGTCAACCGAGAGAGCCAGGCTGATGTCCCGCGCCAGTACCCGCACCCGAACCGATCGACCAATCGCGTCGCCGCTGTCGCGGAGCCATAGTTCACCGCCGTCAAAGACTACTCGTTTGAGGCGCCAGCGGGTATCGCGCTCAACCACTGTTCCCAGCAGAATAACACCAGTTTCATCGCCGATATGAAGTGGCAGGTCGGTGCGCGCAAATACACGTTTAACCTCACCCTGTGCGCTAACACTTCCCTGATGTAGCACCACTACGTGATCTGCCAAACGAGCGACCTCATCTATTGCGTGACTCACGTAGAAAATAGGGATATCGAATTGGGTGTGAATATTCTCCAGGTAAGGCAGGATTTCCTGCTTTCGGGCCTGATCAAGCGAAGCCAGCGGTTCGTCCATCAATAGTAACTGGGGAGATCGCAACAGTGCCCGGGCAATGGCTACGCGCTGGCGTTCACCCCCGGAGAGCTTGTCCGGGAAGCGCGCCAACAGCCCACCAATACCGAGTATGTCTATGACACGGGTGAACAAAGCCGGGTCAGCGGCTTTACTGCTGCGTTTGATTGCATAGTCGAGATTACGCTGGGCACTGAGATGGGGGAAGAGACTGGCCTCCTGAAACACGTACCCAATATCACGACGATGTGCGGGCTGCGCCTGCCAATTCTGCCCGTTCACATTCAACTGTGCGAGGTCAGGCTCTTCCAGCCCGGCAATGCAGCGCAGCAGGGTGGTTTTACCACTCCCGGAATGGCCGAAGAATGCAGTGACGCCCTTACTCGGTACAGACAAATCGACATCCAGCGTAAACCCTTCGTCGCGCGCGCTAAAACGCTTGCAATAGCGAAGCTGAATACTCATATGCCCACCTTGTATCCGGAGCCCGGATGCCGCCGCTGGAAGGCATATAGCGCCAGTAAGGTAAAAAAGGCAAAGCCAATCATGACCGCAGCCAGTGCATGGGCTTGTGGGTATTGCAGCGCTTCAACATGATCGTAAATTTGCACTGACACCAGCCTGGTTTCACCGGGAATACTACCGCCAATCATTAAGACCACCCCGAACTCGCCGACCGTGTGAGCAAAGCCCAAAATTGCCGCCGTAATAAAACCCGGGCGCGATAGGGGCAATACCACACTGAAAAAGCGATCCCTGGGGCCGGCACCCAAGGTGGCTGCCACTTCAATGGGGCGACGACCGATGGCTTCCATGGTGTTTTGTAACGGCTGCACCACAAAAGGCATGGAATAGATCACCGAGGCGACAACAAGGCCTGTAAAGGAAAAGGGCAGGGTGCCCAAACCAAACGACTGAGTGAAAGCGCCGATAGGGCCCTGTGGGCCCATCGCGAGTAATAAGTAGAAACCAAGTACTGTCGGGGGCAATACGAGGGGCATCGCAATAATAGTAGCGACCGGTCCTTTCAGCCAGGACCGGGTGCACGCCAGCCACCAGGCAATTGGCGTTCCGATAATCAACAATATCAGGGTAACCGTGGTGGCTAGTTGTAAAGTCAGCCAGAGGGTTTGCAGGTCTGTATCAGTCAGAAACGGCATCAGTTATCTGGCACCTCGTAGCCCCAGAATTGGATGATCTCACGCGCCGGTGGCGTTTGAATATAGGCGAGGAAACCCCGTGCCGCAGGATTATTCTGAGCCGTTTTCAGTAACACCACATCCTGCCGAATCGGAGTGTACCAATCCTTGGGTGGCAGCCAGTAAAAGCCATTTCCTGACTTTACTTGGGAATAGCTGACAAAACCAAAAGCGACGTTGCCGCTGTAGGCAAACTGGTAACTCTGCGCCACATTTTCACCGAGCACCCACTGCGCGCGCGTGTGATCAAGGCCCAGATGCTGCAACACCTGTTTTGCAGCCATCCCGTAAGGCGCAAATTTAGGGTTCGCCAGCGCCACTTTTTGCGTCGGGTTTTGGGCCAAGCTCTGTAATGTGGTTGCCGTGGGCGCCGCAAAACGTGACCATAGCGCCAGTGTGCCGTGAGCGTATGTAGATCGCGTACCACTTGCCGTTAACTGCATCTGCTCCAATGCCAGAGGCTTGTCCTGATCAGCGGAAAAAAACAGATGGTAGGGGGCACCCTGGCGGATCTGGGCAAAAAACTTGCCGGAAGAGGCCGACGATATTAGCAACTGATGGCCGGATTGGGCTTCATACGCCGCAGCCAGAGCATTCATTGGCGCGGCAAAATTTGACGCGACGGCCACGCGCACGGTGTCTGCGGCTGCGTGGGAACCCCAACACAACAGGGCCGCTAAAATATACTGGTATTTAGGCATTCCCAAAGGCGCGGCTACACGCTTATCATGTGAAAAAACAAACACCTATGATGCAGCATCTGCCACCCTACAACAAGCCAGCCCTTAACCAGATTGTGCTGCGCGTTAAAAGGATCAACCCTATGTCCAGACATGGCCTTACGGCCCTCGGCTTCAGCTTGGCCCTTGGCATGACCTCTTCCGGCAGCCATGCCATCGAAGTGGTTGGCAAGCAACTGGAGTTTTACGGTGTTATGCATGTGTCGCTGGATTATCTGGATTCAGATGTCAGCCGAGCCGTAGCCAAACAAAACGGGAACGACGCACTGACTGATGGAGAGTTGAGTGTGTCCAGCAATATTTCACGAGTTGGCATCCGTGGCGAACAGATGCGGTCACCAGAGTTGACAGTTTTGTATCAATTGGAACAAACCATTAACCTGGATGGCAGCAATGGCGATTCACTGACATCCCGCAACAGTTTTCTCGGTATTCGTGGCCGCTATGGTGAGCTGTTAGCCGGTCGCTATGACACTCTCTTTAAATTGGTCGGCACCCAGTACAGCCTGCTCAACGACACAATAGCCGATCGGGGTGCGATTATTGGCGCCGCCAGTGGCGTCGGGAATCTACTTGATCGGCGCGCTGAAAACATGCTGATGTGGCGTGACGAACGCGACACGAACTCAGGTCGCTGGTTATGGGCGCTGCAATATTCTGCGGATTCGCAGCGTTCAGCAGGCAGCGCTGACAATAACGATCGTAAATTACTCGGTGGCAGTCTGACATGGCAGGGCGATTCACAATCTGCGACGCTTGCCCACGATCACTACACCGAACTGGCTGGCGGTACGATAGACGCGACCCGACTGGGGCTGCAGCATCGCGAGGGCCGTCTAACGGCTAACCTGATCCTGGAACGTGTGCGACACGATCTGGATGTCGGTGGCCATGGTCTTCTGGATCGCAATGCGGTCGCGGTCAACGTGGGTTGGAAACAGGGTGGTTTTAACTGGATCGTGCAAGTGATGGAAGCCGCAGATTTTGCGGGTGTTTCAGATTCGGGCGCGTTGAAACTGTCGTTCGGCTTAGAAAAAATGCTTGCACCATCACTGAAAAGCTACGTGGTCTATACCCAAACCGACAATGATCGAAATGCAGCCTATCAGGGTGTGGACGGAACCCACGGTGATGAATTGGCTACGACGCCTGGCAATGACCCCAGCGCGCTGTCTGCTGGTTTGCGCTTTGCTTTCTGATGATTACCTCGCCCGCCTTGACAGCAGCCGTCGAATTACCACTACTGAGGTTCATTCCTTTTCGGCGGCGGGATATTGTCGCAATGTGCCTGGACGAGGGCGCTTTGACGCCCGCGCAACTCGACGAATTTAGACGCACCGCAGCAACCATTGAAGCGAATTTTCAGCAGGGATTTCATCAGATCAAGCAGGCCTTGAAAGATGCCTACACGACGGTAGATCCCGACGTGGATACCCGCCGTAGTGGCGTAGAAGCTGTTGACGACGATCAACTGGCGGCGTTGCTGGAACAGGTGCTGATACGCGGCAACTATGAGCGCGTCACCGAAACTGAACTTAACCGTGCGTTTGAATCTGCTTCTCTGTTCAACATCCGTCTGTACGTCAATTTGGAAGACTTTGACGAAGTGTTGTTGTACACACGCGGTGTCAGTGAACGCTCCGAACGCATTAATGGCCCACTGGGATTTTTCTCACGTACCGTCAATTTCCGAAATTTTGATCGTGTTGTGCTCTTTATCCGATTTAAGGAAACCATAGACGAGCAGAGCACGCTTGGTGGCTGCAGGCCAGGCGCGACGATGCTCAAGTTGTTCAAGGATGTGCCAGAAGCCGATTTGGAAATGCTGTTTCCAAACACCCGCATTGGCATGCGGATTCGGGACAAATTGCTAATCGGCATTCCAGCGCTAGTGAGCGGCGGGGTGGTGTTGTCGACAAAACTGGGCGCAACACTGCTTTTGCTCGGATCGCTACTGGGTTTCTGGTTGGGCTGGAAACAGGAGCCAGTAACCCTGGATCGTAATTCAATCCTTGCACTTTTGGCTGGCTTAGGCGCCTTGGGCGGCTATTTGTGGAAGCAATTTTCCAGTTTTCGCAACCGCAAACTACGATTTACCCAGACACTGACCCGAAACCTCTATTTCAAGCTTCTCGACAATAATGCCGGGGTCATCTACCGAATACTGGACGATGCGGAAGAATCCGAGTGCAAAGAAAGCTTGCTGGCGTACTACTTTCTACTGGCTGAAGGGCAGGCAATGAGCGCTCAACAACTAGACGAGAAAATTGAACACTGGTTCGCGGATAGATGGCAATGTCGTCTCGATTTTGAGATCGATGATGCTCTGGGCAAGCTGGAGAAACTTGGGCTGGCGCATAAAACCCGTGATGAGCGGTGGCAGATTTAAGGAGAACATCCCCCAAAACCCTGACAAATCGTCGTGAACGTAGAATCCAGGCTGACCCCAACACCCGTGAGCGCAACCAGCATCGCCACAGAGATCAACCCCAGTAGCAAGCCGTACTCGATGCCGCTGGCTCCCCGCTCTTTAAGCCTGGGTTTAACAGTCATGAGATCACTGATTCAATGCACCAAAAGCATCAGTGTGGCTTTCAATGCCACAGGCGTAAATAGGTACTTGTCGCGGTCTCAAAGTGTGGTGTGGAGTGCTGGTTCGACATATCAGTAGTATGATCGTAATTGAGCCCGATGGAGTGCCGTATGTTAAGCAACGCAAAGCAGAAGCTTCTCGACAAATCCAAGAACCTAATTCGTCAGCGGGCTATTCGCAGCGTACGCGCCAATTTGTCAGAACAGGGCATTGAATTTGAGTCCCTGCACAAAGATGACCTTGAAGCTCTGATAGCCGAGGCTGAAAAAGACGAACGCCACAAATTACTGACCAGAAGCTTGGTCGGCATCATTGCTGCTTTAACCATCGGGCATGTCTAATGCTGCAATTTTTGGTTAGAAGCGCACTTTTCCTCACTGTCTGGCGATGGTTGAAGCCTCGCTTACGCGGCATGCTGATCGCGCTGATCGCAGTTGGCCTGGCAGCACTGGTATCGTCGGAGTTGCGAGCGTTTGGCGCAGAAACAGATCGACCACATCTTATCGATGCTGCGTTTTACGGCAAGTGGCTGGTCTGGCTGGCAGCTGCATTAGGGTATTACTTTTTCGTCGAGCGCCGTGTTACCGGCAAGCAGGATACGCCGAAGACTACATCAGGCGCTATGAGAGACAGTGCTAGCCAGAGTGACCGGCTGGACGAATTTGCCGATGGAAGAACACCCGTACGTTCTAAAGCCGAACAAATCATAGAGCGCGCCAAGAAAGAGAACGCCGTAGCGTCGACGCGAGCGGAGACCAAACAGAAGAGGACTCCCTAGGACTTACCGCTTAACCAAAACCGCACGATACTTTATTTAACATAATATACCTTATGCGAATCATGGTTGTAGACGCAATACAATAATGTCCGGTTTTAGCAATTTAGAAATGTCCGGTTCCATACGCCTGTACCTACTATTAGGTGGGCTTTCAGGCTTATGGAGGACATCAGATGACTGGACTAGTTGCTATGAGTC
>NZ_JBVBUV010000089.1:0-13390 GCF_057445395.1 Litorivivens sp. | reverse complement strand
ATCATCCCCTCAGTACCAGCAAGCTAGAGGGGATGAACAATCGCATCAAGGTGATAAAACGGATGGCCTATGGGTATCGAGACAACAGCTACTTCTTTCTCAAGATCAGAGCAGCATTCCACCCTAATATGCGATGAACCTTTTTTTATGCCTGCCTCGGCGGGACTACATCCCGCGTTGGCTCGCGCGATGCGCTCGGGGCGCTGCCCCTACAGCCGGCGGCTGTAGCCCAAACGATAAGCTGTTTGTCGGCACCAATATAAAAAAGCGCCCTATCTAGAGCGCTTTTTTATGTCTGCTTCGCTGAGGCGGCCCGGCTGGCTCTCAGTTAAAGATTATCGTTAGGGCATTTGTCCTGCTAGACACGCATGGCACTGTTGTGCCAGTGTCATCCCTTCCCTTGCCAATAATCTCTGAAGCGATGTGTGGCGCGTTTGAACAGCACAATAAGGCAATGCACCGGTGGGCTGAGATCCTGACTGATTGGCCTGTCGATGTGCAGGATCGATTTGACGTTCGACCAACCATGAACGCCGGCACCGTGGATGCGCGTGGCTATCGCGAGCGCTCTTGGTCGTTGATACCTGGGTGGGCGAAAGCGCCGCGATTGGCTTACAGCACGTTTAATGCGAGAGCTGAAACAGTTGCCGAAAAATCGACTTTTCGTTCCGCATGGCGGAAATCGCAACGTTGTATTGTGCCAGTATCGGCGTATTTCGAATGGCCGGTCATTGATGGTGTAAAGCGATGCCACCGTATCGCAGGTTTGGACGGTCTTCCACTGCTGCTGGCAGGGTTGTGGGATACCTGGGTGGGGGATGACGAGCGTCATACGTTTACTGTGCTAACCACTCAACCTGTATCTCAGATTGATTGGGTACACCACCGCATGCCCCTATTACTCGACGCTGATAACATTGCTGAGTGGTTGCATGGCTCAGTTGATCAGGCGAGCAGGCTCTTAACCGCCAGAACTGAACGGCGACTGTCTGCAGCTCCTTTTATCATGCGTCCGGGGCCGACTGGCGACCTGTTTGCGGATTGCTAGTCCGCTGCAGATTCAAACTCTTGAGCGGCAAGTGGGATTGGTTTGCAGGGCAGGCCTTGATTGAGCGCAGCATGCTCAAACGCGCTTCAGTAATGCCGCGTAGTCGCAGTCTGTGCGCCAAGTCGTTTCAGCGTTTCTTCCCAAAAAGCGTCGCTGTCGTTTCAGGTATTTTTTTCTCTCCTTCCCCTGTCTACTCTTGTTTGCCGTGCTAGGCTGTAGATAGTTGTTTTTTGATGAAGCCGGCGGCTATTGATGGCATCAAAGCGGCGGCTTGGTGGAGTGTTGAAATGCACAACGAATGGCAAACCATTATCAATCGTGCCGTTGAATTGAGGCATGGTCTGCATCGCTATCCGGAAATTGCCTGGTCTGAGTTTGAGACGGCGAAAACTATTCGTAAATTACTCGATGAGCTCGGATTGCGTTGGCGCGAATGTGCCGCAACCGGCACCGTGGCTACGCTGGCTCCGGAAGCTCCTGGCGCTCATATTGCCTTGAGAGCTGATATTGATGCGCTGCCGATACGCGAAGCCAGCGGGGTGGAGTGGCAGTCTGAGCGCGAGGGTTTTATGCATGCCTGCGGGCATGACGGGCATACCGCAACGCTGTTCGCGGCACTGTGGTGGATGTGTCGGCATGAGGCCGAGCTCCCGGGGCCGGTTACCGTACTGTTTCAACCCGCCGAAGAGGGCGGGCACGGCGCTCGAAAAATGGTGGAAGACGGTGCGCTGGACGGTGTTGATGCCATTTATGGTTGGCATAACTGGCCAGCCATTCCGCATGGAAAGGCTGTGTGTCCAGATGGTGCGGTTATGGCAGCCAATGGCACATTCAAAATTACACTGACTGGGCGCGGTGGCCACGCGAGTCAGCCTGAGTTGTGCCGTGACCCTGTGTTGGCCGCAGCGTCGGTTACTCAGGCGCTGCAGCAGATCGTATCGCGACGCTTGCCGGCCCAGCGCGCTGCGGTGGTCAGCGTGACCTCAATTGATGCCCGTAGCGCTGAAACTGTAATTCCCGATAGCGCGGTTATTGCTGGCAGCATCCGCTTAGGATCTTCATCGATGCGAGAAGAGGTAGAAGGTCTGATCCGGGATATTGCATCATCTACGGCTCAGGCGTACGGTGTAACCGCTAACGTTGAACTTACACCGCGCTACGGCGCCACCGTGAACCATGCCGCGCAGGCGGGCAACATGCGCGCCGCGCTAGCTAACATTCTGGGTAACGACTGGCAGTGTGGGGAGACTCGCGTGCCGATTATGGCATCAGAAGATTTCAGTTATTACCTCAATACGATTCCGGGTGCTTTTGCCCTGATCGGATCTGGCCAGGGCACGTTGCAAGACTACCCCTGTCACAACCCACGATACGATTTTCGGGATTCCTTAATACCGGATGTCGCACGTGTCTTTCTTCAGTTGGCAGGTGCGCCTGTGCCGTCTGTCAAGGCCTGAGCTGTCGTGAAATTGGCAAAATTCACTGGGATTGGCCCCGATTTTGCTCATTGATCTTAAACATGTTGGTATAGAAAGCAGTAACTAGACGAGGACGAATAACCCGGGTCGCGACCCCATTCCTGAAGCCACGAGGTTTAGCACGAGGAGAACGGAGAATGAAAATATTTGAACAGTGGGAATCTGAAATTCGCGGATACTGCCGTAGTTTCCCAACCGTTTTTAAATCTGCCAGCAACGCGCGGCAAACTGATGAAAACGGAAAGTCTTACATCGATTTTTTCGCTGGTGCCGGGGTGCTTAATTTTGGGCACAACAACGAGCGCATGAAGCGAGCCCTCATAGAGTTTATCGAGGCCGATGGCGTAGCCCACAGTCTGGATATGTACACCACCGCCAAGCGCGATTTTATTGAAAAGTTCGCCACCACCATTCTTGAACCGCGCGGCATGAATCACAAAATGCAATTTATGGGGCCAACCGGTACTAATGCGGTAGAAGCTGCGCTAAAGCTCGCCCGCCGGGTTACCAAAAGGCAGCATGTCGTTGCATTCAGCCATGGTTTTCATGGCATGACGCTTGGTTCATTGGCGTGCACAGCCAATGACTACTTTCGGCAGGCTGCCGGTGTTCCGCTGGATCATGTGGTGCGCTTGCCCTTCGAAAATGCACCAGGTGGGGGCATGGAGTGCCTCGCCGAACACGAGCGGGCGCTAAAAGACCCTTCCAGCGGGATTACCCCTCCGGCAGCGTATGTGCTGGAAGTGATTCAGGCTGAAGGTGGCGTTAATGTGGCGAGTAAAGCCTGGTTGAAAGAAGTGCAACGCATTGCCCACGAGCATGGCGCGTTGCTCATTATTGACGACATTCAGGTGGGGTGTGGCCGCACAGGTTCCTACTTCAGCTTTGATGGTATGGATCTGGCGCCAGATATTATTTGTCTGGCCAAAGGTATTGGTGGTTTCGGTACGCCGCTGGCCATGAACCTAATCAAGCCGGAGCACGATCAGCATTGGTCACCGGGTGAGCATACCGGCACCTTTCGTGGGCAAGGTTTTTCGTTTGTGTCCGGTCGTGAGGCGCTGACCTATTTCGACGACGACAAGCTGATGGTTGAGGTAAAGAAGAAAGGCGACTTGATTGCCGCCCATCTCGATGAGCTGGCCAAGCAATACGCGGGGCAGGGTTATGCCGTGCGAGGTAAGGGCATGATACAGGCTCTGGATGTGGTTGACGGCAGCAAAGCGAAGGAAATGGCAGCGCATTGTTTTGAGAATGGTTTGCTGCTTGGGCCCTGCGGTAGTGGTGGTCGAGTGCTGAAAGTGATTCCGCCTCTCACCATTCCAGAGGCGGATCTCAAAGAAGGTCTGAAGATACTCAGCGAAGCGATACACAGTGTCATGGAGGCAGCGGCATGAGGCAGCGCGATGATATGACCTTTCCTTTCGAGGAATATGAGCGTCGGCTGAGTGAGCTGCGCAAACGCATGTCGCAGCGTCTGTTGGATGCGGTGGTGATTACTGACCCTGAAAACCTCATGTATCTCACGGATTACCAGACCACGGGCTATTCGTTTTTCCAATCGCTGGTGGTGCCATTGGAAGGTGAGCCTTTCATGATTACCCGGCAGCTGGAAGAATCGAATGTGCATGCGCGCACTTGGGTAGAGTTGACGCGGCCCTATCCGGACACGGGTGACGCGATCCAGATGCTGGTGCAGAGTCTGCGAGAGTTCGGGTTGGCCAACAAATACATTGGCTACGAGCGAAACAGCTATTTCTTCCCGGCTTATCACCAGGACTACATTCATACCACCTTCACCGATGGCCAGCTGCTTGATTGCTTCGGCATTGTAGAGCAGGGGAGGGTTAGAAAGTCTCCGGCTGAAATTGAAGTCATGCGCAAGGCGGCGCGCGCGACCGAAGCCGGTATGAAGGCCGGTTTTGAAGCCTGTCAGGTGGGGGTTACCGAAAATGAAATAGGAGCCGCCATCAGCTCGGCCATGTTTCGTGCAGGTGGCGAACCACCGGCGGTAATGCCTTACGTGACCTCTGGGCCTCGCAGCATGATTGGTCACGCCACCTGGGAAGGTCGCGAGGTGCAGGCGGGAGAGCACGTTTTCCTGGAAGTCGGTGGTTGCTACCGGCGCTATCACACCGCAATGATGCGCACTGTGGTGATGGATGAACTGTCACCGGCGATGGAAAAAGCCCAGGATCGAATGAAACTCGCGCTCAAAGAGGTTAAGCGGGCAATGCGCCCGGGCCTGACGGTCTCGGATGCTGATAATCTGGTGCGCAATATCATTACTGATAACGATGTTGGCGCCCGCCTCGTTACCCGCTCGGGTTATTCCATCGGTATTGCCTTCCCTCCGAGTTGGGACGAGGGCTATATCATCAGCCTGAAGCAGGGCGAATCCACGGTGCTTGAAGAGGGGATGACCTTCCACTTGATTCCCTGGATGTGGGGCGTGGAGGGCGATAAGACCGTTGGTATTTCCGATACGCTGATGGTCACTGCCAGCGGTTGTGAGTCGTTTTTTAATTTTGAGGAAGACTTTCTCTGCAAACCCGGCGAAAAGAAGTCGTCGCATAAATTGAAACTGGCAGGCGACGTAAAGGCACAGGAGGACAGTGAATGCTCCAAGTGATCAATCCGGCCACCGGCAAGCTGGTGCGGGAGGTGGCTGCAGCCACAACGGACGATATCGACCGCGTTATGGAGCGCTCGGAGACAGCGTACCGTGCGTGGCGTCACACCACCTTTAACGAGCGGGCGAAGGTATTGCGCGACGTTGCGCAGTATATGCGCGACCATATTGAAACGCTTGCGCCCTTAATGACCGAAGAAATGGGGAAGCCGAAAAAAGAGGCTTTGGGCGAAGTGACCAAGGCGGCGTGGTGTGCCGATCACTATGCTGCGCATGCGGAAAGCTATCTGGCGAACGATGAATTGGCCTCTGATGCAAGCCATAGTTATGTGCGCTATCTGCCGCTGGGGCCGGTGTTGGGCGTCTTGCCCTGGAATGCACCGTTCTGGTTGGCATTTCGGTTTTGTGCGCCGGCACTGATGGCCGGTAACACCTGCGTGATGAAGCACGACCCGCACGTGCCGGCTTGCGCCGAAGCCATTGCAGAGCTGTTCGACCAGGTGGGCGCTCCGGCTAATATCATGCAAAACCTACCGTTGGCGACGCCGGATGTGGCGCAAGCCATCGCCGATAAGCGTATTCGAGGAGTCTCTTTTACTGGGTCGGATCGCGCTGGAGCGAAAGTGGCATCTATGGCAGCCGCGGCGATTAAGCCGGCGGTGCTGGAGCTGGGCGGTTCAGATCCAGTCATTGTGCTTGCTGACGCAAATTTGGACGAGGCGGCCGAGGCGATTACCACATCGCGTATCATCAATGCCGGTCAATCCTGTATAGCCGCCAAGCGGATCATTGTGGAAGCGCCAGTGTACGACGATTTTCTCGCTCGGCTGGAGCAGCGTCTGCGCAAGCTCACTTTGGGTGACCCGGCGCGAGAAGATACTGATGTCGGACCAATAGCGCGCGACGACCTGCGTCAGAATCTGCACCGTCAGGTTACTGAAACCATTGAACAGGGCGCGCGCTGTGTTATTGGAGGCGAAATGCCCGACGGTGCGGGCTACTACTATCCGGTAACGCTGCTGGCTGACGTCGAGCCCCACATGACAGCGGCCTGTGAAGAGACTTTCGGCCCCGTTGCCGTGGTGCTGAAGGCTGAAAATGCAGATCAGGCACTGACTATCGCCAATGATACCGAGTACGGGTTGGCGGCCAGCATCTGGACAACCGCTGAGCGTGGAGAAATGCTGTCCTTGCAAATGGAGGCCGGTCAGGTGGTGGTGAATGGCCTGGTTAAAACCGATCCGCGGCTGCCCAGTGGCGGCATCAAGCGCTCCGGCTATGGTCGCGAGCTTGGGCCGCACGGTATTCACGCCTTTGTGAATGCCCAGCAGGTATGGATAGGGCCCAAGCAGGACTGAGCAATACCGTGCAAACGCCGGTATTCCTTGACCCTCCGGGGGCACAGGCCTATAATCCTGCCTCTTGTTTGAAGTGGCGTCGGCGGCTTGTCTGCTGCATGGGTCCACGCAGTAAAAGATGACAGGGTTTTGTCATCGTAAGGACGTCGAAAGCCCCTCTTTAGGGGCTTTTTAGTAACCATAAGAAATGGTTGCAAGACAGAATTTTCAAATGTGGGCCTAGTGCCCATTTTTTGTTGGTGGGTTCGAAATATTGTCCGGTAAATCACGGCAGATACAAACCATGATTGAGCCTTCAGTAGAAGCGCTCGGTTACCGTCTGTGGGGCGTTGAGTACATAGCTCAGGGCCGTTCCGGCATGCTCCGGATTTATATCGATGCCGATAACGGTATTACGGTGGATGACTGTGCGCGGGTCAGCCATCAAGTCAGTGGCATATTGGATGTCGAAGATCCCATTTCGGGTGAATATCGCCTGGAAGTGTCGTCACCGGGCATGGACCGGCCGCTGTTTCGGCTGGAACATTTTGCCGATGCCGCTGGCGAGACCATCAAGGTCAAGTTGCGCATGAATTATGAAGGTCGCCGCAACTTTAAAGGGCGATTGGTAGGCGTGGAAAATGAAGACGTGGTTCTCCTTGTGGACGACCATGAATACCTTTTTCCATTGGCAGATATTGAGAAGGCAAATGTTGTTCCGCGGTTTGAATAATCAAGCCCGGGCTCTGGTCAATCGCCGGTTAAGATACCGGCCAGTCGACGAGGCATAGGATGAGCAAGGAAATATTACTGGTAGCGGAAGCGGTCTCAAACGAAAAGGGCGTTTCGCGCGATATCATTTTCGAGGCGATCGAACAGGCCTTGGCCACCGCAGCGAAAAAGCGCTACGAAGAAGACTCCGATATCTATGTCGTGATAGATCGCACTACAGGCGACTACCGCACATTCCGTCGCTGGGAAGTGGTTTCCGATGATGAGCTGGCCCTGCTGGGTACCCAGTTCACACTGGAAGAAGCCCACGAGCAAGATGCTAGTCTCAAGGCGGGCGATGTTTACGAGGAAGAAATTGAAAACGTAGGCTTTGGCCGCATTGCGGCGCAAACCGCAAAGCAAGTCATAGTTCAGAAAGTACGCGAAGCCGAACGTGCCCAGGTGGTCGAGCAATACCAAGACCGGTTGGGTGAGTTGATTAACGGCACCGTCAAAAAAGTGACTCGCGATAATATTATTGTTGATTTGGGTAATAACGCTGAAGGCTTGCTACCACGCGAAGAGCTGGTCGGGCGTGAAGTGTTCCGTATTAACGATCGCGTGCGTGCTGTTTTGAAAGAAGTGCGTGCAGATGCGCGAGGCCCTCAGTTGCTGCTTAGCCGCGCCTGTCCGGAAATGCTCATCGAGCTGTTTAAAATTGAAGTGCCGGAGATTTCCGAGCAGGTCATAGAGATTCGTGCAGCTGCTCGCGATCCGGGTTCACGTGCAAAAATTGCAGTGAAAACCAATGATGGCCGCATCGATCCTGTTGGCGCCTGTGTAGGTATGCGCGGTGCGCGCGTGCAGGCGGTGTCTGGCGAGTTGAGCAACGAGCGAGTGGACATTGTGCTGTGGGATGATAACCCCGCGCAGCTGGTCATCAATGCAATGTCGCCGGCTGAAGTCGAGTCCATCGTCGTGGATGAAGACGCTAAAACTATGGATATCGGTGTTGGCGAAGACAATCTGGCTCAGGCTATCGGTCGCGCTGGACAGAACGTACGACTGGCTAGCGAACTGACCGGCTGGGAAATCAACGTCATGAGCGTTGAAGCTATGTCGGAGAAGCATGAGCAGGAATCTGGTCAGGTGATGGAAATGTTCATGGACGCTCTGGACGTTGATGAAGATGTCGCCGGTGTGCTGGTAGAAGAGGGCTTCACTACGCTGGAAGAGGTGGCTTATGTGCCGCTGGAAGAAATGCTGGGTATTGAAGGCTTCGACGAAGATATTGCCGAAGAACTGCGTGCGCGCGCCAAAGATGCCCTGTTAACCCAGGCCATCGCAAGCGAAGAACAGCTGGAAGCTGCCGAGCCGGCAGAAGATCTGTTGACGATGGAAGGCATGGATCGTCATTTGGCTTTCCAGCTGGCCAGTCAGGGCATCACTACGATGGAAGACTTGGCCGAGCAGGCAGTAGAAGATTTATTGGATATTGAAGGCATGGACAGCGAGCGAGCTGCCCAACTGATTATGACAGCACGTGCGCCGTGGTTCGCCGATGAAGACTCATCTGGTGAAGCCAGCTAGAGGACGCCCGGTATTCAAGCGTTGTGTATGCGCAGTGCAAGCTGTCGGACGAGGTAAGGGAGAAGATTGAATGGCTGAAGTAACGGTAAGCCAGCTGGCAGAAGTTGTGGGGACACCCGTAGACCGTCTGTTGAAACAGATGAAAGAAGCGGGGTTGAAGCATCAGGCTGCTGAGGAAGTTGTGTCCGATGCGGACAAGCAGGTTCTGCTGGCTTTTCTTAAAAACAGTCACGGTGAAACAGCATCAGCGCCCAAGAAAATTACGCTGAAGCGAAAGACTTTGAGCACCCTGAAAACCGGCTCCGGCGCGGCTAAGAAAACGGTCAGCGTGGAAGTGCGAAAAAAACGCACCTACGTGAAACGTGATCCTGCAGAATTGGCGGCGGAAACAGCCGAAGAAGAAGCCAACGCAAAAGCTGAGGCTGAAAAGCAGGCGGCGGAAGAAGCGGCCCGTTTGGCTGCGCAAGCCAAAGCTGAGGCGGAGAAGAAAGCCGCTGAAGAGGCTGAAGCCAAAGCGCAGGCAGAAGCTGAAGCGGCGGCCAAGGCAGCTGCAGCGAAAGCTGAGCAGGAAGCGCCTGCGCAAGCTGAAGTGCCTGAGGAGAAGCCTGCCGAGCCGGTAGAAGAGAAACCTGTTCGTGCGGCGGCTCCCAAGCCGAAAGAAAAAGTTGAGATTGACCCGGAAATTCTGCGTCAGCGTGCTGCTCATCGGCGTATGGACGAAGAAGCCAAGGAGCGCGAGCGTCGCGAAGCTGCACTGAAAGCCAAGCGTGAAGAAGAAGAGCGCTTGGCTATTGCTGCGCAGCAGGTTGAAGAGGCCAAGAAGACCTCTGCTCAGCCTCACAAAGAGAAAGAGCCTGAAGGCAAAGCCAAACCCAAAAAAGTGCACCGCACTGGTCGTGAAGACGACGATAAGCCGCGCGGCAAGCGTGGCAAGGCGCCGAAGGGTCGCGGTCGGGTTGCAGTAACAGCCGACTTCGAGGAAGACGATGGCAGTTATCGTCGCGGCAAGAAACGAACACTGAAACTGCCAGACGATCACAAGCGGCATGCCTTCCAGGCGCCAACGGAGAAAGCTATCAAAGAAGTTGCAATTCCCGAAACCATCACGGTTGGGGAGCTGGCTCAGCGCATGAGCATTAAAGCGGGCGAAGTCATCAAGGAATTGATGAAGCTCGGCGTTATGGCAACCATTAACCAGGCAATTGATCAGGAAACTGGCCAGCTGGTGGTTGAAGAGATGGGGCACACAGCGCGACTGGTATCTGACGATGCACTCGAAGAGGCATTGGAGGAAACCCTGCTTTCACACGGTGAAGGTACGCTGCAATCGCGCGCGCCAGTTGTAACCGTTATGGGTCACGTAGACCACGGGAAAACGTCGCTGCTCGACTACATTCGAAAAGCCAAGGTGGCAAGTGGTGAAGCCGGGGGGATTACCCAGCATATCGGTGCCTACCATGTGGAGACCGGGCACGGCATGATCACGTTCCTGGATACTCCTGGTCACGCCGCGTTTACCGCGATGCGAGCACGTGGTGCCAAGAGTACTGATATTGTTATCTTGGTGGTTGCTGCTGACGATGGTGTGATGCCGCAGACCGAAGAGGCGATTTTGCATGCCCGCGCTGCTGGTGTGCCGCTGGTGGTAGCCGTCAACAAAATGGATAAAGAAGGCGCGGATCCAGATCGCGTCAAGAACGAGCTGTCTGCTAAAGCAGTTATCCCGGAAGATTGGGGTGGTGACACCCAGTTTGTGGAGGTTTCAGCCCATACCGGTGATGGCGTAGACGATTTGCTAGATGCAGTGCTGCTGCAGGCGGAGCTGCTGGAATTGAAAGCACCGGCTGACGTTCCAGGTCAGGGGCTGGTGATTGAGTCGCGCCTCGATAAAGGTCGCGGCACCGTAGCATCGGTGCTGGTTCAGAACGGTACCCTGCGCAAGGGTGATATTGTTCTAGCGGGGCAATACTACGGCCGCGTTCGCGCCATGATTGATGAGACTGGCCGTCAAATTGATGCTGCAGGACCGTCTATTCCGGTTGAGATTCTTGGTCTGGATGGGACGCCCGATGCCGGTGATAGCTTTGTTGTTGTAGAGAATGAAAAGCGTGCTCGTGAAGTGGCGGATTTCCGTGCTCACAAAGATCGCGACCAGAAACTCAAGCGGCAGCAGGCTGCCAAGCTCGACTCCATGTTTGATCGCATGGGTGAAGGGGCTGATCGTCAATCGCTGAATATTGTTCTCAAGGCCGACGTGCGCGGTTCATTGGAAGCATTGCAGGCGTCTCTGGTGGATCTGGGTAACGACGAAGTGGAAGTGAATGTGGTGTCTGGTGGTGTTGGCGGTATTACCGAATCCGACGTCAACCTGGCAATCACCGCCGGTGCAGTCATGTTCGGTTTCAACGTGCGCGCCGATGTGTCCGCGCGCAAGTTGGCTGAAAACGAAGGCGTCGACCTGCGTTACTACAGCGTTATTTACGATCTGATCGACGACGTAAAACAGGCGCTGTCAGGCCTGCTGTCTCCGGAAATGCGCGAAGAGATTGTGGGTACCGCCGAAGTTCGCGACGTATTCCGTTCGCCCAAGCTGGGCGCGATCGCTGGTTGTATGGTTATCGAAGGCACGATTTACCGAAACAATCCGATCCGTGTGTTGCGCGACAACGTGGTTATCTACGAGGGCGAGCTGGAATCTCTGCGCCGCTTCAAGGATGACGTCGGTGAAGTTCGTCAGGGCTTTGAATGTGGTATTGGCGTGAAGAACTACAACGATGTCAGGGCGGGCGATCAGATCGAGGTCTATCAGGTGAAAGAGTTTGCTCGTACTCTGTAAGAGGTTGAATGCGTGAGTGATTTCAGCCGGACCCAGCGAATTGCCGACTTCCTGAAGAAGGAACTCGGCGCGCTGATACAGTTCCAGATACGCGATCCACGTGTTGGTATGGTCAGTATTACCGATGTTGAGGTGAGTCGAGATCTGTCGCACGCACGTGTGTTTGTGACCGTGATGGGGAAGGACAGTGAAGAGGAGGCCAAGGAGTCTCTCAAGGTGCTTAATCGCGCCGCTGGTTTTCTGCGCAGTCGCGTTGCCCAGAGCCACAACGCGCGTACTACACCTGCTCTGAAGTTTATCTACGATACCAGTGTGCGCCGCGGTGAATACATGTCGCGCCTGATCGACGATGCGGTCGCCAAAGACCGCCAGCGCAGCAAAGACGACGAGCAGTAAGTGGGTCGTAAGCGTCGCGGTCGTCCGGTGGACGGCATTCTGGTTTTGGACAAACCCGCTGGACGTAGCTCCAACGGGGCGCTGCAAGTGGCTCGCGCCATCTATAACGCTGCCAAAGCCGGGCATACCGGCAGTCTCGATCCGTTGGCCACAGGGGTGTTGCCCGTGTGCTTCGGTGAGGCCACCAAATTCTCCCAATATCTTCTTGATGCCGACAAGGCCTACGATGCAACGGTAACCCTGGGTATCACCACGGCGACCGGAGATGCGGAAGGCGAGGTTACCAGCGAGCGCGATGCGAGCGCGATAACCGAGCAGGCGGTGCGTGACGCAGCTGCTGCCTTTGTCGGTACCATCGAGCAGATTCCCTCCATGTATTCCGCCCTCAAAAAAGATGGCAAGCCGCTCTATGAGCTGGCGCGCCAGGGCATTGAGGTTGAGCGTGAAGCGCGCCGAATCACTATCTATTCGCTTGAAATCACCGCTTTTCGTTCAGGCGTGCAAGCTGAGGTGGATGTCAGTGTGCGCTGCAGCAAAGGCACTTACATCCGTTCGTTGGCGGAGGATCTGGGGCAGGCGCTGGGCTGTGGCGGCCATATCACCATGTTGCGGCGCACGGCCGCCGGTCCGTTTACCCTGGCCCAATCAAAGAACCTCGAAGAGCTGCAGGTATTGAGGGATCGGTCGGATTTTGACGGTCTGGACGCTCTATTGCTGCCAATAGATCTTGCACTGCCCCAGATGACCATACTGGAGCTAGGGGATACCGCCGGGTATTACCTCATGCAGGGACAGGCGGTGCAGGTGCCCAACGCCCCAACCGAGGGGCTGGTGGGGCTCAAGCTGAACACTGGCCAATTTGTAGGTGTTGGAGAAATTCTCAGCGACGGGCGCGTAGCCCCTCGCCGTTTGGTTTCTAATATGCGACAATAGGCGGCTAGTCTGAGGCTCCGTCTATGTGCGGCGCTCGGGCGTAACGAACCTGTCTGTAAATATGCACGGGCAGGCTCGACATGAGAGTGACCTGTAAAGCGAAAGCGCAGTGTGACTCATGCATATTCATAGTGAATGAGGAATAGTGAAATGGCATTGTCTGCCCAAGAGAAAGCTCAAGTCGTTAAAGAGTATCAACAGGCTGAAGGTGACACCGGTTCTCCCGAAGTACAAGTTGCCCTGTTGACAGTCAACATCAATAAACTCCAGGGTCACTTCGAGGCCAACGGTAAAGATCACCACTCGCGTCGCGGCCTTATTCGCATGGTTAACCAGCGCCGCAAACTGCTGGACTATCTGAAGAAGAAAGATGCAGGGCGGTACACCACCCTGATCGGACGTCTCGGCTTGCGTCGTTAATACAAAGCA
>NZ_JBVBUV010000088.1:0-13946 GCF_057445395.1 Litorivivens sp. | reverse complement strand
GCGGTGGTGATCGGCGACGTTTCCCTTGGTGAAGACAGCTCAGTCTGGCCCAACACCACCATTCGCGGCGATATGCATCGTATCCGCATCGGGGCGCGCACCAGCATTCAGGACAACTCCATTTTGCATATCACCCACGCCGGGCCCTTCAATCCCGACGGCTACCCACTGACGATCGGTGATGATGTGACCGTGGCCCACAGTGTCACCCTGCACGGCTGCGCAATTGGCAGCCGCGTATTGATCGGCATGGGGTGTATTGTGATGGACGGGGCGGTAATCGAAGACGAGGTTGTGCTTGGTGCGAACAGTCTCGTGCCACCGGGCAAAAAACTCGAGTCAGGCAAACTGTATGTGGGCAGCCCCGCCAAACCCGTGCGTGATTTGACCGATAAAGAACGCGAATACTTTAGCTACAGTGCGAACAATTATGCCAAGTTGAAAGATCGGCATATCGTGGAGTTGTCCCGGTAATAAGCTTAAGTCCTGTTAGGTACAGCAGCCGCCAAGCTGAATCGGTGGGCACTTCACCGTGCCGTAGGAACAGAATACGCAGCAGTCTCCTGCCTGCGGTCGCAATACCTTATGGCAGGCAGGACATTCGTAGAAAAACTGACAGGCATCTACTGGCATTGTTTCACGCTGCGATTGACCACAATCCGGGCAGGTGATCTGCGTCTCTAACACTAGCTTTGGCATACGCCACCTCCAACCGGGCGCCAAAGCTCCAGTCCTGATGCCACCAGCATCAGCCCCAGCGCCACGTAAAAAAGTGGCGTACTCCAAGCGAAAGACCACAGCGGGTAGAGCACCAGAAGCACAATGACAGGACCACTAACGCTAAGTAAACCACGCCAGAACACGCCGTGCAGGAACCATTGAATAATACCCAAGAGTAGGGCGATTGCGGCGAACAGCGGCAGCAGAAAATTGATGAAAAGCCCTTCGTAGCGGCTCAGTGCACCCATACCTAGCGCAGCCCCGAGTGCACCCAAGGCCGGGAAGCAACCCGCACAACCAAGCGCCGAGGTAAAAACACCTGCACGCGGAATCAGATCAAGAAAAACCCGTTTTTGCATATCACACCTCCAGATCCGGAAGCATGAACCCTGCAGTCGCTACAGAGTCAATGGCCTAATCAGGCAGTGTAGACCAGCAGGCCGAGGTAGCTGAAGTAGAGCAGGGTGAGCAAGCCGCCTTCCCAGCGCTCGATGCGCCGGCTGCCCTTAAAACTGTAGGCGATGATAAAGAGCATCACCGACAGGCCTATCATGATGGGGTAGTCACGGCTCAGTACTGCCGGGTCGATTTTGCCGGGGGCGATAACACCCGGCAGGGCCATTACGCCCAACAGATTAAACAGGTTGGAACCCAGCACGTTACCCAACGCGATATCGTGCTCGTTTTTACGCACCGCCGCCACCGAGGCGGCCAGTTCTGGCAGGCTGGTGCCAATGGCAACAATCGTAAGACCAATCACCAGCTCACTCACACCCAACGCCTGGGCGATGTCCACCGCCGCCCAGACCATCACGCGCGCTGAAATCAGCAACACCGCAAACCCCAGCGCCAACCAAAACAAGGCCTTGCCCAAGGTCATTTCTTTTTCGAGGGATTCTTCGAACTCACCTGCCAGCGGGTCGTCGATACCGTGTTTGGCTTCCCACAGTTGGCGCAGGATCACCAACGCAAAACCACCCAGCAGTATCGAACCATCCAATACATTCAGCTCGCCATCGCGCAGCAATATCCAGCCAACCAACATCACCAGGATAAGCAGCGGGATTTCCCGGAACAGGATTTTGGAACGCACCTGCAGCGGCGCAACCAGCGCGGTAATACCGAGAATCAGGCCAATATTGGTGATGTTGGAACCCAGCGCGTTGCCCACCGACAAACTGGCCTGACCCTGAAATGCCGCGATGGCCGACACCAGCATCTCCGGTGCAGACGTACCAATACCGACCACCAGAATACCGATAACCAGCGTCGACACACCCAGGATACGCGCAGTTGCGGATGCGCCCAGTACAAACTTGTCCGCACTCCACACCAGCGCAACGAGCCCAACGATCAGTCCGATAACCTGTAACAGCAAAACAATGTTCCTTTAGGTCGGGGAAGTTAGTCCGTGGATTTATTCAGTGATGCGCGAATCTGTTCAATGACCGGGCCAGTATTGGGTCGTATGCCTCGCCAGATACAAAATGATTCAGCCGCCTGCTCCACCAGCATGCCCAGGCCATCAGAAACCGCCCAGGCGGCGTCACCGGCAGCCCAGCGCATAAAGGGCGTTGGGTCGGCCGAATACATCATGTCATAACAGCAGGCTGTTTCACTGAGAAGCTCAGCCGGCAGCGGTGGCAGCTCGCCCGCCATGCTGGCACTGGTGCCATTAATTACCAGATCAAACTGACTGCCGGCCAAACCTTCATAGCGGCAGCCACGCACTTCGCCCAGTTCGCTGAATTCACGCGCCAGATCCTGCGCTTTTTTGACGGTGCGGTTGGCAATGACAATATGCGAGGGGCTGCGTGCCAACAGCGGGCTGAGAATTCCCCGCACCGCGCCGCCAGCACCAAGTATCAGCACCCGGCGGTCGGTAACATCCCACGCCAGGTTCTCCAACATATCGCGCACAATGCCAGCGCCGTCGGTATTGTCACCGTAGATTGTGCCGTCATCCTGTTTCGCGAGGGTGTTGACGGCACCTGCCCGACGGGCGCGGTCGCTGAGCGTATCGGCGAACCGAAATGCATCAACTTTGCAGGGCACTGTGATGTTTAGCCCCTTGCCACCATTATCGAAGAAGCGGTGCGCACTTTCAGCGAACTTTCCCTCTTCAACCAGGTGGGTGCGGTAGATCATATCTTGCTTGCTTTGGGCCGCAAAAGCCGCATGAATTTCCGGCGATTTACTGTGGCGAATGGGATTGCCAAAAACAGCATATTGGTCAGACTGGGACATAAAAAGGCCTTTTCCCGGCTGCACTTACAGCCATTTCCGTGGCTTCAGGTAATGGTCGTAAAGGTCAGCTTCTGGGCTGCCCTTTTCGGGCTGCCAATTATACTCCCAGCGCGCCAGAGGTGGCAGGGACATAAGAATGGATTCGGTACGGCCACCACTTTGCAGTCCGAAATGGGTACCCCGATCAAAAACGAGATTAAACTCGACATAGCGACCCCGGCGATAAAGCTGGAAATTGCGCTCCCGCTCACCCCAAGCCATCGCCTTGCGGCGCTCAACAATCGGCACGTACGCCTTCAAATAGGCGTCACCGACACTGCGCATCAGTGAAAAGCAGCGCTCAAAACCACCTTCATCGAGATCATCAAAGAACAGACCGCCCACACCGCGGGTTTCATCGCGGTGTTTCAGGTAAAAGTATTCGTCACACCAAGCCTTGAAAGTCGGATACACCTCGTCGCCAAAAGGCGCGCAGGCGTCGTGCGCACACTGGTGCCAGTGCACACAGTCTTCTTCAACAGGGTAGTAGGGCGTGAGGTCAAAGCCGCCGCCAAACCACCAGACCGGCGCCTCACCGGGTTTCTCAGCGACAAAGAAACGGACATTTGCATGACTAGTGGGCACATAGGGATTCTCTGGATGAATCACCAGCGACACGCCCATCGCCTGATAGGAACGACCCGCCAGCTCTGGCCGGCGCGCGGTGGCTGACGCCGGCATATTATCGCCGGTGACATGAGAGAAGTTGACCCCGCCTTTTTCTATGACCGTACCGTCGGTCATAATCCGACTGCGGCCGCGCTCCCAGACATCTTCAACAAAAGTGCCTGTTCCGTCGACAACTTCCAGCTCACGGCAAATACGCTCCTGCAGGTCGAGCAGGTAATCTTTGACGGCCTGAATTTCCACGGTTACTCCCGGAACGCTTCGCCCGTAAGGGCATCGAGTATGCGACTTGGACGACTCGCGCCGTCGGTCTCTCCGACCAGATAATAGTCGAGACGTTCCCCGAAATATTGACGAGCCTTAAGTGCAGTGCGCGCCGGGTTGGCGCCCGAAGGATTGGCCGAGGTACTGATCAGCGGACCGCCCACAGTGCGGCTCAATTCGCTCGTGAGCGAGTGCTTGCTGACCCGAATGGCCACAGAGTCATGACTGCCGCGCACCCAAGCCGGCGCCCAACCCTCGGGGTCAGGTACAACAAAGGTAATGGCTGCAGGCCATGCATCAAGCATGCGCTGTCGAACACTGGCAGGCAGAGGATCGAGCAGAGGAGCAAAACAGCTAGCGCTGTGGCCAACCAGAATCAAACCCTTGGCCGGATGGCGCTGCTTGAGATCAAGCAAACGCGCGGTTGCCCCAGGAAACTGCGGCAGGCAGGCCAAACCCCACACCGCCTCAGTGGGGTGTGTGATCAGACCGCCCGCCAAAAGAATGTCTGCGGCGCGCCGGATGCGGAACGCCGAAACGAAGGGCATGATTAGCCGTTCAGACGCTTTTGCAGTTCGGCGTCTTTAGCAATAACCGCATCGGCGTTGGCTTGGCGCTCATCGCGTACAGCCTTGGCCAGCTTCTCGTCCGAGGTCGCCATGATCTGAGCAGCCAGATAAGCAGCGTTCTTGGCGCCGGCTTTGCCGATAGCCAGGGTACCCACGGGAATGCCGCCGGGCATCTGTACAGTAGACAGCAGGGCGTCCAGGCCGTCCAGAGACGCATTTATCGGCACACCCAAAACCGGCTTCACAGTAGCTGCCGCAACGGCACCCGCAAGGTGAGCCGCCATGCCAGCGGCACAGATAAAGGCCGCACAACCGCGGGCGTCTGCATCAGTCACGTAGGCGTGAGTCGCAGCAGGCGTGCGGTGGGCAGAAGTGATTTTCACCTCAAAGGGGATATCAAACTTCTTCAGTACGTCAAAAGACGCTTCCATGGTTGGCAGATCGGAATCTGAACCCATCAGAATAGCAACAAAGGGCTTGCTCATTTCAAAGCCTCCGGTTGGGCCGGCACAGGCCGGTATTTGGAAAAGCGCGGAAAATACCGGAGCCGGCGCCGCAATGCAAGCCCTAGACGAAATCAGCGACGGCGCATTACATGAGCCTAAGTAAGATAGCGGCACCCATACCCGCCATTACGGCATTCTCAGTAAAGCTGACAAAACCCAGCGGCACATCGTAATTGCCGCCCACGCAAGCACAGTTGAGATCCTGCTTATCAACGTAAACGGCTTTGAGGATTGACGTGCCGCCAATCACCCCGACCACCAATGCCACCCACGCCATCGGCGTTAATGCCATGCTACCCAACAGCGCCAGACCCACCGCCAGCTCGAGAAAAGGGTAGGTCCAGCCATAGGTGGGCACTCTGGGCGCCAGCAGATCGTATTGCATGAAGCCATCCACAAAACTGCGAAGATCCATTAACTTGAGACAGGCCAGCAGGCACAGCGAAAACCCCATAAACCCCATCAGCCCTGCGCCACTTGCGAGCGCCATCAGCAGGGCGGTGGCAAATACCGCGACCACCGGTAAATAGGCTTGCAGCTGGCCTTCATCGCTGCCGCCCTCTAACCCAGAGTTCAAGCGTTGGGCCAGCTCGGTGTAACCCCCTATTCGACGACCGTCCAGATAGACCTGAGGGGTTGTCGACACACCTTCCTGACGTTTGAATGCCTCCTCTTCCTCGCGACTGGCAAAGGTATGATCCATAAAGTTGATGTGTTGGCTGGCCAGCAGATCAGCGGCCTTTTTGCCCCAGGGACAGGTGGCGGTGCGGTATACATGCGCCCGCCTGACAATTGTATCCACAAGCTCCTCCTCAAGGTTGTGAAATTGCTTGTCCAAGGACACAGAAGTCGACGCGGCGACGCAAGGGCATTGCGCAATCCGCACAGGATTCGATTATCGGCAGCGCACCCAGCATGCTCCCTGCTGCTCCACCCATCCCTCGAGCTCCAGCGTCAACAGTTCGGGCAGCAACTCATCAACCGCCAGCCGGCACTGCTCGGCCAGTTTATCCAACGGCAGCGGATCATAGCCCAAGGCCTGCAGCAGGCGTTGCTGACCGGGCGCCACAACCGGCGGTCCGGCGCTCACTGTTTGCAACTCCTCCAGCGCGGGCGGCAGCCAGCCAACCCATGCATCGAGGATATCCTGGGCTGACTCCACCAGCGCGGCGCCTTGGCGTATCAACTGATGACAACCGCGAGCCAGCGGATTGTGAATGGAGCCGGGAATAGCAAACACCTCCCGGCCTTGCTCAAGGGCATAGCGCGCGGTAATTAACGATCCGCTGCGCACCGCCGCTTCCACGACCAGCACGCCCAGGCTCAAGCCACTGATCACACGATTGCGCTGGGGAAACTGCTCGCGACGCGGTGGCGTACCAGGGGCAAATTCAGACACCAACAGGCCCTCGGCAAGAATCTGGTCGTAAAGCGCCTGATTGCGACGCGGATAAACCACGTCGATGCCAGAGCCCAGCACCGCGATAGTTGCGCCTTTAGCTGTTAACGCACCTCGATGGCTCGCCGAATCCACGCCCCAAGCCAGGCCACTTGTAATACACAGACCACGCCTGGCCAGATCACCCGCAAAAGCTTCTGCCAGTGCCGCGCCATTGCGCGACACATTGCGACTACCCACCACCGCGAGCTGGGGCTGCTCCAGCAGGGCCAGGTTGCCCGCTGTATACAACAGAGGAGGGGGGTCGGGAATTTCCTTGAGCAGGGCAGGGTAAACCGGGTCGGTATAAACAATGATCTGGCCGCCGAGCGCCAGCAGGGCCGAGAGTTGAGCCGCAGCACGCGCCTCAGCTGCCTCCAGGTACCCGGCGAGGTAGTCTGATCGCAGGCGCAGCCACTCGGGCAAAGCACCCGCCTCGCGACAGACAGCATCGGGCAGGGCCAGTATTTTTTCAGGGGAGGGTGCGTACTGTAGCAAGCGCAGCAACGCGCGACGGGGTAGACCGGGCCACTGCGAAATCAGCAGCCACTGTAATTGCGCAACATCCATGTTTCACTCCAGGCACATCCTGCGCCCTGTTAACGGTTCAGCCCACAGTGTCCAACACCGTGGGCTGATTGATAAGCATGTTTAGCCGGGGTTCTTAACCTTGTCGCCCACTCTCAGGGCTTGGGTCGCAGACAACACCACCGCGTAGGCGAGCTTTTCGTAGCTGCGAAACACCATCAGAAAACCCGCTTCCACATCCGGCACGCGAATAAGCTCTTCAGCCACATCGTCACGCACCAATTCGCCGCGCTGATAGATTGCCATCACATCGCCAGATTTCAACCCATCACGTTCACCGCGATTGAGAATCACGACATCCATACTGCCAACCTGGCTAACACCACCCTCAACCGCAATGATTTCGCCCTCAATTTCACTCGCGGGTGCGCGCGGCTCAAAGCGGCTCTGCAAAGAGCGGTCTTCTTGCGGCAGCAGCCGGTCACCACGACGAATTTCCTGGTTGCTGCGATTGATCTGCAGCGTTGCGATATCGCCATCGAGACCAATACGCTTGCCAGCGCCCACATCCCGAGCCTGAATCCCGAGCAGCTCACCTGTATACGGATCTGTGAAAATCTGCCCGCGACGGTAAATGCCATACACTTTTGCGTCGTTATCAAAGGCGCCGCGAGCGTACAGGGTATCTCCGGCACCAGTCACAATGTGACCTTCGCGACCACTGAGAACGTAGGGCGAACGCTCCAGCAACCCTTGATCCACCACCCGGCTGTTGCTCAGGAAGGGGCCAATCACATCCAGCGAAATAGCGGGAATCGCCTTGTTCAGGTCTGAAATACGCATTTGCGGTGAGAGTTTTACATCGCGATTTTCGGTGGTCTTCTTGACGATGTTTTTCACCAGCCGCGGCTTACCGTCCACCCACACCAGGTAGAGGATATCGCCAGGGTAGATTAGATGGGGGTCGTCCAGCTGCTTGTTGTAGTGCCACAGCTCGGGCCAGAGCCAGGGATCTTCCAGAAAGATAGAGGAAATGCTCCACAGCGTGTCGCCGCGTTTCACCACATATGTTTGTGGATGATCTTGCTTCAGCGCCAGCACATCGGCCAAGACAGACGCCGTGAAGCTGAGAGAAAGCGCCAGACCAAGCAGCAGTCGTTTCATCGTTGTTATCCTCGGGTGGCTCTGTTGGCTCGCCACGCTCTATTGAATACGCCGCTGGCGGCGCAACTTACTGTTCCCCAGCGCGCTGACGACAGCGCGCGCTGTGATATAATAGCCCGTGACTATTACGTTAGCACAAATTGAGTCAATAATGCTTGCTGATCATAATCTTAGCAGCATTACTTGGAAAATCACGACAACTTGATCACAAATGGCCGGCATGTGACTGGCTGCGCCCTGAAAACGGGCCCACGATACAAGTTCACCAGCAACAGGTTCGACAGCAAACGTCATGATTTTGGAAATACTGGAATTCCCCGACCCGCGCCTGCGCACTGAAGCCCAACCGGTGACCAGCGTGGACGATCGCATCCGCACATTGGTGGATGACATGCTTGAAACCATGTACGACGCGCCGGGCATTGGCCTGGCGGCCACTCAGGTCAATGTGCACGAGCAGGTTATCGTCATTGACGTCACCGAAGACAAAAGCGAGCCCCGGGTTTACATCAACCCCGAAATAACGGTTCTGGATCAAGATCTTGGCAGCTACGACGAAGGCTGCCTGTCGGTGCCTGGCTTCTATGAAACCGTTGAGCGCCCGGCACATATCCGGGTCAGCGCGCTGGATCGCGACGGCAATCGCTTTGAGGAAGAGCCCCAGGGCCTGCTGGCCGTGTGCATTCAACACGAAATGGATCATCTCAAAGGCAAGCTCTTTGTCGACTATCTGTCGCCGCTCAAACGCAACCGCATTCGCAGCAAGCTGGAAAAACAGCATCGCCGCACGGCCTCCTGAAGGCCGGATCACCTAAGGACACAGCGTGAACCAACCCCTGCGCCTGATTTTTGCAGGCACCCCTGATTTCGCGGCCAGCCACCTGCAGGCACTGATTGATGCCCGGCAGCACGAGATTGTCGCGGTTTACAGCCAGCCGGATCGACCGGCCGGACGGGGCAAAAAGCTCCAGGCGAGCCCGGTGAAACAGCTGGCGAGCGCCCACAACCTGCCGGTTTTTCAACCCCTCAACTTCAAAACCGATGACGCAGTCGCCGAACTGCACAGCCACCGAGCAGACCTGATGATTGTGGTTGCCTATGGCCTGATTTTGCCCCAGACCATTCTCGATGCACCGCGTCTGGGCTGCATCAATGTGCACGCCTCGCTATTGCCGCGCTGGCGCGGAGCCGCGCCTATACAACGCGCAATTGAAGCCGGCGACAGCGAAACCGGCGTGACCATCATGCAGATGGACGCCGGCCTGGACACCGGTGCCATGCTCCTGAAAACCCACTGCCCAATCGACGACAGCGATACTGCCGGCAGCTTGCACGATAAACTTGCAGCACAAGGCGGGCCGGCGCTGCTCGACGCCGTCAACCAATTGGCTGCAGGCACCTTAAGCGGCGAGGCGCAAAACGACTCCCTGAGTTGCTATGCCCCGAAAATCAGCAAGGACGAAGCCCTCATCAACTGGGCGGAGAGTGCCGATGTGTTGTGCCGTAAAATTCGCGCCTTTAACCCCTTTCCAATCAGCTATACCCAGCTCGGAGAAGACCGCCTGAAAATACAGCGCGCGGCGCTGGCGACCGGCGAGGGCAACCCCGGCGAGATTCTCAATGCCGACAAGTACGGTATTCAGGTGGCCTGCGGCAAGGGCTCGCTGTTGATTACTGAACTGCAACTACCCGGCGCCCGGGCACTGTCTGCCCAGGAAATGCTCAACGCGCGGGCCGAGCGTTTTGCGCCAGGCACCGTTCTGGGGGAGGATTCCAATGCCTGAGGTACGCGCCGCAGCCGCCCGCTGCCTGCAAGCCGTCGCCGAGGGGCATTCGCTAGCACGCGAGCTCCCGCGCTGGGAACAAAAAGTGAAATTCGAACAGCGACCACTGCTGCGCGAACTGTGCTACGGCACCTTGCGACACTTTCCCCGCCTCGACGCGATCGTTTGCCACTCCATCAAAAAACCACTGAAAGACAAAGATGCCGACCTGCTGATGCTGCTCTGTCTCGGTCTGTATCAGCTCGAACATATGCGCATTGCCGATCACGCCGCAATCAACACCACGGTCAACGCCGTGCGCAAACTGAAAAAGGATTGGGCCAAAGGCCTGACCAACGCGGTACTGCGCCGCTACCAGCGCGAACGCGATACGCTGCTCGCACAACTGACACCCGCGGACATCGCAGCCCACCCCGATTGGCTGTATCAGGCGATCACGGAGACCTGGCCGGATCAGGCGGAGCGTATATTCGCCGCCAACAATAGCTATCCGCCCATGTGTCTGCGCAACAATCGTCTTCAACAAAGCCGCGACCACTATTTACAGCAGCTAGCGGCTGCCGAGATTGCAGCCCGCCCCTGCGACTTTGCAGGCGACGGCATTCGCCTGGAAAAACCGCTGGACGTCTCCAAGTTGCCTGGATTTGAAGAGGGCAGTGTCAGCGTGCAGGACGAATCTGCGCAGCTCTGCGCTGATATCCTCGCTCCGCAAAGCGGTATGCGGATTCTCGACGCTTGCGCCGCCCCCGGCGGAAAAAGCGGCCACCTGCTCGAAGCAGCAGCCGGTGAGTTGGCGCTCACCTGCCTGGATATCGACCATACCCGCTTACTACGGGTGCAAGACAATCTGGAGCGCCTGGGCCTGAGCGCCGAGTTGGTCACGGGCGACGCCAGCCAGCCGTCCCACTGGTGGAACGGCGAAGCCTTCGACCAGATCCTGCTGGATGCGCCGTGCAGCGCCACCGGCGTTATCCGCCGCAACCCCGATATCAAGATACATCGTCAGGCTAGCGATATTGCCGCTTTGGCAGCGACCCAATTGCGGTTGCTCAAGGCCCTGTGGCCCACCCTGAAAACCGGCGGCCAGCTGCTGTATGCCACCTGTTCAATACTGCCGGAAGAAAACGACGGTGTTGTAGCGCAGTTTCTCGCACAGGACGATAGCGCGAAGCATCTGCCAATTGCCGCAAGCTGGGGAATCGGACGTAGTGTCGGTCGCCAACTGCTACCCGATGCAGACGGCCACGATGGCTTCTACTACGCTTTATTGGAAAAGATCTGAGTAGAAAACACCTACGCAATCAAGCACACGGGTTAACAAGCTCAGGTAATAGGCCTACAATCGGCGCTAAATTGAGTCAGAGTCTCTGATGAAAATCATCATTCTGGGGGCAGGACAGGTCGGCGGCACCCTCGCTGCCAACCTCGCCAGCGAACACAACGATATCACCATCGTCGATCGCGACGCCGACCGCCTGCAACAACTGCAGGACAAGCTGGATATCGGCACCGTCACCGGCCTGGCTTCCCATCCAGATGTACTGCGCCGCGCCGGGGCCGATGACGCCGACATGCTGATAGCGGTGACCAGCAGCGACGAAGTGAACATGATCGCCTGCCAGGTGGCGTATTCCATGTTCCGGACCCCGACCAAGATCTCCCGGATCCGTTCCCGGGCCTATCTGCTCAACGACAAACTGTTCTGCGACGAATCGGTACCGATCGACGTCATCATAAGCCCTGAGCAGCTGGTTACGCGCTATATCACCCGCCTGCTGGAGTATCCGGGTTCACTGCAGGTGCTGGATTTTGCCGATGGCAAAGTGCAACTGGTCGCGGTAAAAGCCTACTACGGCGGCCCTATGGTCGGCGTGGAGCTGCAAGAACTGCGCAAGCACATGCCCAAGGTAGATACCCGCGTGGCTGCTATTTTCCGTCGCGGTGAAGCCATCCTGCCCAAGGCCGATACCGTGGTAGAAGCGGGAGACGAGGTGTTCTTTATCGCCGCCAAGGACCACATCATGCCGGTGATGTCGGAAATGCGGCGGCTCGATGAATCCTACAAGCGCATTATGATTGCCGGCGGCGGCAATATCGGCGAGCGCCTGGCGCGTGAAATCGAACGCCGCTACTCGGTCAAGGTCATCGAACAAAACTATGGCCGCTGTCGCGCCTTGTCCGAGATACTCAGCCGCGCTGTGGTACTGCACGGCGAAGCCTCCGATCATGAAATGCTAACCGCCGAAAACATCGATAACGTGGATGTGTTCTGTGCGCTGACCAATGATGATGAAGCCAACATCATGAGTTCACTGCTGGCCAAGCGCATGGGCGCGAAGAAAGTCATCACCCTGATTACCAACCCCGCCTACGTGGACCTGGTGCAGGGCATTGAAATTGATATTGCCCTGTCGCCCCAGCAAATCACCATCGGCAGCCTACTGGCCCACGTACGCCGCGGCGACATCACCAACGTACACTCCCTGCGTCGCGGCGCCGCTGAAGCGTTAGAAGTCATCGCCCACGGCGACAGTCGGTCGTCAAAGGTGGTAGGCCGCCGTCTGGACGAAATCGATCTGCCCGAAGGCGTTACCATCGGCGCACTTACCCGAGGCGACCAGGTAATGATCGCTCACAGCCATATTGTGGTGGAACCCGAGGATCACCTGATTCTCTTTCTCGTCGACAAACATAAAATCAAGGAAGTGGAACGCCTGTTTCAGGTTGGTTTCACTTTCTTCTAACGCGGGGCGATTACAAGCATGCATTTCGCAGTTATCGCTCGAATCATTGGCATGCTACTGATGATTTTCAGCGGCACCATGCTGATTCCGGCACTGGTGGCACTGGTGGCGCGCGATGGCGCTGTCATGGCTTTCCTAACAGCCTTTGTATTGTGCTTTGGCTGCGGCGGCATCCTTTGGCTGTTTGTGCGGCGCGCCCAAAGTGAACTCAATATCCGCGACGGGTTTCTGGTGGTGGCCCTATTCTGGACGGTTCTGGGGTGCTTCGGGTCACTCCCGTTTTTACTCGCAGACAGTCTCAGCCTGCCACTGAGTGACGCTGTTTTTGAATCCGTTTCCGGCCTCACTACTACCGGGGCCACAGTAATCACCGGGCTCGACGATTTACCGGTTTCCATTTTATTTTACCGGCAATTGCTGCAGTGGCTAGGCGGCATCGGGATCATCGTTATCGCGGTGGCGATCCTGCCAGTGCTCGGTATTGGCGGCATGCAGTTGTATCGAGCCGAGACACCCGGTCCGGTAAAAGACAGCAAGCTGACACCTCGCATCACCGGCACGGCCAAAGCCCTGTTCCTGATTTACCTTTACTTGACCATTGCCTGCACGCTGGCCTATTGGTTCGCGGGAATGACTTTTTTTGACGCCATCTGCCACGCCTTTTCGACCGTTGCCATCGGTGGCTTCTCCACACATGACGCCAGCCTCGGTTTTTTCGACAACCCAATGATCCTGCTGATCGCAACGGTGTTTATGATGCTGGCGGGCATCAACTTTGCCGTACACTTCTTCACCTGGCGCAGCAAAAGGCTCTACCACTACCTGCGCGACTCCGAAACCCGCTTCTACTTGCTCGCCGTGGCATATCCTGGTCGGGACCGAGTCGGTGAGCAAGCGGAACGTGCCCCGGAACGCGAAGAAACACCCCCACGGGGTGTGCACGTTCGGTGAGACCTTCCCCGTGGAGGACGACCCGGACCTCGGCACGGGCACCGGCCGGTTCGTCGGCACCGCCTGGGTGTTCTACACGGGCTGACGCAGCCGTCTGACGCAGGCCCGGCTCCTCAGGGTGCCGGGTCTGCTCGCTACCATTGCGGCTGGTGAGGGGCGAGCTGGACGACGCTGCGCTGGTCGAGATCGTGCGCCGGGGAGACTATGAGGCGTTCGGGGAGCTGTTCGCGCGCCACCGGGCGGCCGTTCATACCGCCGTCGCCGCCCGGCTGGCCGACCCCGAGGACCGGCGCGACGTGGTGCAGGAGGCGTTCGCCAGGGCGTTCGCACGGCTCGCGACCCTCGCCGACCCGGCCGCGTTCCGG
>NZ_JBVBUV010000087.1:0-14396 GCF_057445395.1 Litorivivens sp. | reverse complement strand
GGCTGGAAGTCATAGACCACACCCTGGATTGCCGAGTACCGCGTTGAAGCATAGGCCCAGACATAGGCCTTATGTGTCTGTTTCTTCCCCGGGGCCAGCATCGCCACCGGGGTTTCATCGGCGTGCAGTACGGCTTCTTTGAGCAGCGTCTCCCGTAAGGCATCAATCAGGGGCTGAAGCTCTACACCACAACGACCTACCCAATCCGCCAGTGTAGAGCGCGGGATCGAGACACCGGCCCGCGCAAACTGCTGCTCCTGCCGATGCAGTGGCAGGTGGTCGGCATATTTACTGATCAATACCTGGGCCAGCAAGTTGGTGGTGGGGATGCCCTTGTCGATGATGTGGGGCGCCACCGGCGCCTGCACCAGGCTATCGCAGTCCCGGCAACACCACTTGCCCCGGATATGACGCTCGACACTGAAGGTACCGGGTTGGTAATCCAGCTTCTCGCTGATGTCCTCGCCAATGCGGGTCAGGGCGCAGCCGCAGGGGCAAGTCGTATTCTCAGGATCGTGATGGATCTCTGTGCGGGGTAAGTCCTTGGGTAATGGCTGACGCTTGGCCCGTTGGCGCACGCGTTGCTCAGCGGCCTTTGGCGAGAGGGCTTCCAGCTCCGCTTCAATGGCAGCGATGTCTTCATCCACCAGCGCATCCAGCAGCGCGAGTTGGTGTTTATCCATCCCTTCACTGCGTTTGCCAAAGCGGTGCCGGCGCAGCAGGGCCAGCTCGTGGGTGAGTTTGTCGTTGTGGGTTTCCAGCTTCTGGATAGACGCATCGCGCTGTGCAACCGTACCGCGCAACTGCAGCACCATCTCCCGAAGCTGGTCAGGAGTGAGGTTCTGAAGGTCGGCAGGTTGAAGTTGAGTCATACACCGACTTTGCCAGAGTTTGGCGTCGCCTGCGATGACGATTCTGTAAATGGACTGAAGCGAGTAACTATGCTGCGCTGGCGCAGCATAGCAGACGAGATTTACAGCACCGAGATGGTGGCAGCACCACCAGCGCGTTGCCAGGGCAGGCCGGTGGCCAAGGCCTGGAACTGTTCCTCATCCAGAGTAACAGCGCTACCTTCGCGCAGGCTGCTCCAGATAAACTTGCCGCGATGCAGGCGCCGGGCGGCCAGCCAAAGACCAAAGCCATCGTGCACCAACACCTTCATCCGGTTAGCGCGCTTGTTGGCAAACAGGTAGGCGCAGTGAGGACGGGCTTCACCAAAACTTTGAACCACACGCGCCAAGGCAGTGTCCGGACCGGCGCGCATATCCAGGGGCTCTCGGGCTAACCAAATCTCATCAATGCGGATCACAATGAGCGCAGCCAGTCGGTCAGCGCGCTTAATTGCTCCATAGGCCAGTGAATGACAACCGGGCCATGGGCGCAGGTCAGTTCCAGCTTGAGTGTTTGTGGCGACGTTGAGACTGTCGGCATTGGTAGCGCGACTTTAACAAAATCGCCGTTCTCAGGAGCGCGCGCCGTCTCTGTAGGCCGACGCCATTTGTGGATCAGATTGGCATTGATATTGAACCGTTGCGCCACTGCCGCGATGGAGGCGTCTGGCTCAGCACAAGCGGCCAGTACCTGTTTCTTAAATTCCAAAGAGTGTCGGCGACGTTGCCGCTTAACAGGTGGTGGGAGTAATCCTTGAGTAACCATTTTAGGTGTCCACTTAAAAATAGGTGGACACCATCATGTTGATCCCACGACGGCAGTGAAAGGTGAGTTCACCGGACGCTTACAATACTCAGACGCAAATGCGTGCATTTATCGAACAGGCTTCACTGGATGATTCCCGTGCCCTGGGCGTATCACTCGGCACCTCAACTCCCGTGCTCACACTACCGGTGTTGCGCTACTGCCTTAAGCAACAACCGGCGCTCTCAGTATTGTGGAAGTACCGCAAGCACCCTATTCCCGCACGCCGCTGGGGTATAAGTATGGCCCGCTCGCTACCGTTACCGCCCTCACTATCCAGAAAATCACTGCAAAATGTGGGCGAGGAATTGAAAAACATCGAGGCTATGCTGCAATCAGGACAGGAGTATTTGTTTGGCGAATTCAGCCAAGCCGATATTATGATGGCGGCACACTTCCACCGACTGGAAGAAGTTGCACTCGGCGCAATTCTTGAAGAAGAAAAGCTCCCAAATATCGCCGCCGCTTGAAGAGTCGCCCCGCCTACGAAAAAGCGATTACCGAGTGGCACGACCCAATCTGGCGGGAAGCGCTGGACGCGGTATTTAAAGGCCAGCCTTCACCAGATTTGGAAAAAATCCGAACAATAGCCACCGACTGAACAGCAAACGGCTCTTGGTCTTGCTTATATGGCGCGCTAAGTAAGGTTCTGCAAGTAGGATTCAGCAAAATGCCGAGCCAATACAGAGAAGAGTGCTTGCTTAGGCAAACTCTTCTGTATCGATCTCCTGCTGGGTCGCCGCCGGGTAACGCGGCCCCTGAACCGTATTCGGGTTAATCAGTTCGTTGAGTTTGCCCAGAGTTTCTTCAGACAAGACCAACTCCAGCGCGCCCACGTTTTCTTCAAGATGAGCCAGTGAGGTGGTGCCGGGAATAGGCAGCACATGCTCACCACGGGTCAGCAACCAGGCCAGACAAAGCTGTGCCATGCTGCAATTATTCTCGGCCGCCAGAGTGGCAAACTTCGCCATCCATTCCTGGTTGGCGCTTAAGTATGGCTCTTGAAAACGCGGCATACCCCGACGAATATCGCCCTCTACAAGCTGCTCGGGGCGGTCGATACCGCCACAGAGAAAACCGCGACCAATCGGTGAAAAGGCCACAAAGGTCGCGCCGATTTCACGGCACAAATCCAGCACTGCAATTTCCGCATTGCGTGTCCACAGCGAATACTCGGTCTGCACGGCAGTAATAGGATGTACAGCATGGGCCTTGCGCAGGGTATCCGCCGAAACTTCCGACAAACCCAGTGCGCCGACTTTGCCCTCCTCCACCATTTTCGACAGCGCACCCATGCTTTCTTCAATGGGTACGCTTTTGTCCCAGCGGTGCAGGTAGTAGAGATCGATATGGTCTGTCTGCAAGCGTTGCAGGGCTTCGTCAATGGTTTTCACTAGGGTTTCCGGCCGACCGTCGATCACCCGCTTGCCATCAACCCCGGTCATACCGCATTTGCTGGCCAGATGGATTTCACCGCGCAGCGACTTAAGCGCCTTGCCCACCAGGGTTTCGTTACTGCCAAAACCGTAGAGTGCCGCGGTGTCGAAATGCCGCACGCCCAGTTCAAAGGCGCGATGCAATAGCGTAATGGCATCGGCTTCACTCGGCGGGTGGCCGTAAGCGTGACTGAGATTCATACAGCCCAAGCCGATGGCCGGAACCTGATGACTGCCGATATTACGCTGTTGCATTGCCCTTCCCTTTCTTTCTCTTTGGTGTTTGTTTAGCCAGCCAGTTGTTGCTCGAGGTCGTGCAACACTTTATAGCAAGGCAGTACTTTGCCAACGCTGGAGTTAGGCTCGCGGCCTTCAGCAATCGCGGCGAAGAATTCCCGATCCTGCAGCTCAATACCGTTCATGGACACATCGACTTTCGACACATCAATTGCTTCTTCCTTGCCGTTCACCAGATCGTCGTAACGGGCGATATAGGTGCCGTTATCACAGATGTATCGGAAGAAGGTTCCCAGCGGGCCATCGTTATTGAACGACAGCGACAGCGTACAGATTTTGCCGCTGGCGGTTTGCATCTGGATAGACATATCCATGGCAATGCCCAGCTCGGGGTGAATCGGCCCCTGTACCGCATTGGCTTTCACAATCGGATCGCCAGCCTGGTAGGCAAACAGATCGACAGTGTGAGCCGCATGGTGCCACAGCAGGTGATCCGTCCAGCTACGCGCCTCACCCTTGGCGTTAATGTTCTGGCGACGGAAGAAATAGGTTTGCACATCCATTTGCTGAATATTCAGCTCGCCATTCTTAATACGGTTGTGCACCCACTGGTGAGAGGGGTTAAAGCGGCGGGTGTGACCCACCATGCAAACCAGGCCAGTTTCCTGCTGGGTTTTCATTACCGCCTCAGCATCGGCCCAGCTGTCAGCCAGGGGAATTTCTACCTGTACGTGCTTGCCCGCCTTCATGCACTGAATCGATTCAGAGGCGTGTTGCTGAGTCGGGGTACACAGAATCACTGCCTCGGCTTCGGTCTCTGCCAGCGCCTGAGCCAGATCAGTCGAGACGTGCTTGATGCCGTAGTTATCGGCGACTGCCTGGGTTTTTTCTAGGGTGCGGCCAACCAGCGACACCACTTCTACACCATCAATAATTTTAATGCCGTCCAGGTGCTTGATACCAAAAGCGCCGGGGCCAGAAACCAGAACCTTCATTGCGTTCTCCTTATATCGTTAATTCATTTGGCGTCGTTGATGTTGCAACATCACTCAGGGATTTTCCAAAATCATATGGCCTACTGCGGTATTCGAGGCAGGCACATGGTAGAAGCGGTGCTTCTGCACGACCTTGCTCTGCATGGCGCCACGAGCAACCAGCCACATTACCAGCTCGATACCTTCTGAGCCGGCCTGACGAACGTAGTCAATGTGGGGAATATCCACCAGCGCCTGAGGATCATCCGCCAGACGATCAAGAAAGGCGTTATCAAACTCCTTGTTAATCAGCCCCGCACGCGGCCCCTGCAGCTGGTGGCTCATGCCACCAGTGCCCCAGATCTGCACGTTCAGGTCTTCGTCGAAGGACTCGACTGCCCGCTTCAGCGCCTCGCCAAAGGCAAAACAGCGCTTGCCTGATGGTGGCGGATATAGCACTACATTGACCGCCACAGGAATCACCAGACAAGGCCATTCTTCCGGCTGACCAAACATCAGTGACAGCGGCACGGTCAGGCCGTGGTCAACGTCCAGAGAATTGACCACCGTCAGGTCAAACTCGTCCTGAATCACGGATTGAGCAATGTGTGCCGCCAGACGCGAATGGCCTTTGACCACCGGCACCGGGCGCGGCCCCCAACCTTCATCGGCGGGCTGGAATTCCTCACCGGTGGCAATGGCGAAGGTGGGGACAAAATTGGAGTCGAAGGCGCTGGCGTGGTCGTTGTATACCAGCAGCACCACATCAGGTTTGTTCTCGCGGATCCATTCCTTGGAGTAGTCGTAACCGGCAAAGAGTGGTTTCCAGTAGTCCTCACCAGACTTGCCGTTATCGAGTGCCGCGCCGATGGCCGGCACGTGCGACGAGTATACACTCGCGGTAATTTTTGCCATTGTGGTACCTCATTGCGCCCCAACCGGAGCGTATTAAGTGTAGAGCGTTACTTGTACATATTGCCTTCTGGAGAACGACCCCCATCCAGCATCATCTGCGCGTATTCAGGCTGACTCATGCCGGTCATAGTCGCCGCTGCGTGCTGGAAGCTCAGTCCATCCGACGAAAAAATCTTGGCCAGAAAATAAATATTGCCGCCCAGTGACATCATGCGGTTGTAGTCCCGCGCAAGTACCGCCAGCTTTTGGTCTTCGGTCATCGGCCACTCATCTAGGTAAGCGCGCTGATCCGCCTTGAAGCGCTCGCGGTTTTCCGCCTTCATCAGCGACATACAGAACTGATTGAGGTGGAAACCCTGGCGTGCCATATCGGCGTCAAAAATCGTGGTACCGGGAATATCCTGATAGGGTTTGTCTAGTGCCATAAATAGCCTCCTGTTATTCCAGCCGCTTAATCCGACCAGTAGAGCCGCATCGGGTTAGCCACCAGCAGTTTTTGCTGCAACTCGGCGGTGGGTGCAATGCGGGGAATCATATCAACCAGATGGCCGTCGTCGGGCATATGGCTTTTCATATTCGGATGCGGCCAGTCTGTGCCCCACAATACGCGGTCGGGAAACAGCTCTACAATGCGGCGGCCAAAGGGCACAAAGTCGTCATAGGTCGGTGCGCCACTCAGCGACAAACGCTCGGGGCAGGTCACCTTCGACCAGAAATTCTCGTTCTCACGCAGCAGCTTGACGAACAACTCAAACTCGGGCCCGTCAACCGGCTTGCTGACATCGGGGCGACCCATGTGGTCCACCACCACAGTGGTGGGCAGCGCCGTAAAAAAGTCATACAGCTCGGGCAGTTCCTGCGCCTCGAAATAAATCACGATGTGCCAGCCCAGCGGCTTGATACGCTCGGCAATACTGCTCAGGCTGTCAAAGGGCAGCGCATCCACCAGACGCTTCACAAAGTTAAAGCGCACACCGCGCACGCCGGCGGCGTGCAGCGCTGCTAGTTCCTTGTCGGTGACACTGGCCTTGACCGTGGCCACGCCGCGAGCCAAACCATTGGAGTGGTTCAAGGCATCAACCAGCGCGCGGTTATCTGCGCCGTGGCAGGTTGCCTGAACAATGACATTACGGGAAAAGCCGAGATAATCCCGCAACGCCCACAACTGATCTTTGGAGGCGTCACAGGGGGTGTACTTGCGCTCCGGCGCAAAGGGGAATAAATCCCCGGGGCCAAACACATGGCAGTGGGCATCTACCGCGCCAGCAGGTGGCACGTAGCTCGGTTTGCTGGGCGACTGGTGCCAGTGCAGCCAGTCGGCGTCGGGGGTGAACTGGCTCATTCTCCTCGCTCCTTCAATGAGGCATCCAGTCGTGGATACACCCGGCGGGCATTGCCTTCAAAGACCTTGTAGCGGTCTTCGTCGGAAAGCGGCAACGCATCCAGATAACGTTTGGTGTCGTCGAAATACTGTCCGGTTTGCGGGTCGATACCGCGCACCGCACCGACCATTTCCGAGCCAAACAGAATATTGTCGATGTCGATCACCTTGAACAGCAGGTCGATACCGGGCTGGTGGTAAACACAGGTATCGAAGAACACATTCTTCATCACGTGCTCGTCCAACGGCGGCTGCTTGAGCATGTCGGCCAGACCACGGTAGCGACCCCAGTGGTAGGGCACCGCGCCGCCGCCGTGGGGAATAATAAAGCGCAGCTCAGGGAAATCCTTGAACAGATCGCCCTGCAGAAACTGCATAAACGCGGTGGTGTCGGCGTTGATGTAGTGGGCACCGGTAGCGTGGAAGTTGTGGTTGCAGGAACCGGACACGTGCACCATCGCCGGCACATCCAGCTCAACCATTTTTTCATAGAACGGGTACCAGCTTTTATCGGTCAGCGGCGCGGAAGTCCAGTGACCACCGGAAGGGTCGGGGTTCAGGTTACAGCCGACAAAACCCAGCTCGTTGACGCAGCGCTCCAGCTCGGCAATGGAGTTGGCAATCGGCACACCGGGCGACTGAGGCAACTGGCACACGCCAATAAAGGTTTCGGGGTAGAGATCGACTACTCGCTTAATCAGATCGTTACAGGCGCTGGTCCATTGCTTGGACACCGCCTCGTCGCCAACATGGTGAGCCATGGTGGAGGCGCGTGGCGAGAAGATGGTCATGTCGGCGCCACGCTCTTTCAGCAGGCGCATCTGGTTCTGCTCGATGCTCTCACGAATCTGGTCATCGCTGATTTGCGGCACTTCAGGCAGCGCTTCGCCTTTTTTAAAGGCTTCCAGCTGTGCCTCACGGAACAATTGATGGGGTTCTGGAGCAGTAGTGTAGTGCCCGTGGCAATCGATAATTTTCATAATTCTAGGCTTCTCCATTCATAGTACTAATTTGGGCGTTGATCGCGTCCAGCAAAGGGTTCAATTCTGTTTCACTCAGCTGGGCTTTGAATTTTGCCGCCCAGTCCTGGCGCTCGGCACAGGCCGCGCTCATCCACGGTGACAAACCCGCTTCGTTGACGGTCTTGGCCACTTCACGCATTTCTGCCGCGCGCCGCTCTCCGTGCAGTAGTGAGCGGGTAATCAGGTAGTGGGCATGTTCCGGCCAGTCGGGGCGGGGGAACAGGTTATTCAGCGAGGCCAGCACCACCTCATCAACACCGTAGTGCCGCGCGGCCAGTAAGGACTCGGTTACCAGTGCCTCCATGCCTTTAATAATCACACTGCGACACATTTTTGTAGCCGCCGCGATGCCCAGCTCCGCCGAAGTGGCACGCATGTCGCTAAAGCCCAGCTGCTCTCCAATAGCTTCGAAGGCCGCCGCGTGGGGGCCACCCAACAAGATCGGCGCGTCGGTGCGCTTGGGGTGAATCGGCGACATCACCGAGGCCTCGACAAAGCGTCCGCCTGCGGCCGTCACCATTTCTGACAGTTGCTTTTTGGCTGCCGGCGAGATGGAGTTAAGGTCGACAAACCAAGCCTCGGCAGCTAGTCCCGCCAACACCGACTCCGCGGCGGGCACCGCCTGCTCGGCGGTCACCATCGACAGCACCAGCTGGCAGTCTTTGGCAGCACTTGCCGCATCCGCAGCCCGACTCACCCGGTCAGAGGATGCCAACGACGCCCAGTGCGCTTCTGCCGCACTGCCGGTCGTGCCAAACTGCGCGTCCCACAGTTGCAAGTCCAGTTCGGTTTTCGCCAGCAGGTCCTCGGCCACGGCCAGGCCCACTTCGCCTAAACCAATCAGCGCGATGCGCTTCACTTTAGCCAGCTCAAGGTCAGCCATGCTCGCTCTCCAACTCGGCGGGCACCATCACCTCACCGCGCATCAGCAGCCGCGCCGTGCGCAACAGGGCCGCGCGCTTAACGGTAAAGCTATCGAGGCTATCGCTACCGGCCACTTCCATCTCTACAGTGAAAAACCCGGTCGGGTGCTCCACCTCCAGCTGACATACGCCATCGGCCGCAGGCACCGCTGCCACGGACTGCGCGACCGAACCCGGCAACATGCAGCCGGAGGCCACACTGACCGAACCCAGCACACCAATGGCTTCGTGAACCCGGTGAGGGATAAACGTGCGGGTATTGATCGAACCGCCGGCCAGCGGCGCAGAGATCAGACTCATCTTGGGCACGGTTTTGCTGGTCACGTCACCCAGATTCATCAGTTTGCCCGCCGCCAGACGGATGGATTCGATGCGCGCTTTCAACTCGGCATTGGCTTCCAGCTCCGCCGGAGACTCCAACCCGCTCAGGCCAAAGTCTGCCGCCCGCAGTAAGACCACCGGCATGCCGTTATCGATGCAGCTCACTTCTACGCCATCAATCACATCGAGGGTGTTGCCTGTAGGCAACAAGGCACCACAACTGGAGCCGGCAATATCGAGAAAATCGATCGGGATCGGCGCCGCCGTGCCCGGCACCCCATCGATACGAGCCTGCCCAACATAATTCACGCTACCGCCGGGGGTTTCCACCCGAGCCGTCGCGCGGGCGCCGGTATTAACCATATGGATTCTGACATCAGTATGGCCGTCCTCAGCGGCAACCAAACCATTCTCAATGGCAAAGGGCCCAACACCGGCCAGAATGTTGCCGCAATTCTGAGCGTCACTAACCTCGGCTTTATCCACCACTACCTGCAAGAACAGGTAATCCACATCCACACTGGGCAGCGACGATGGCGAGATCACCGCTACCTTACTGGTGAGCGGGTGCGCCCCACCCATACCATCAATCTGGCGGGCATCCGGAGAGCCCATTGCCGCCAGCAACAAGCGGTTACGGGCTTCAGCCTCAGTGGGCAGATCACTAGCCAGAAAGTACAGCCCCTTGGAAGTGCCGCCACGCATAACCTGACAGGGAATCGCCTTCTGCATGATTAGGCTTCGTCCAGCGACTTCACGTAACGCAGGCCCTTTTCCGCCAGACGTTCGCGCATATTGTAGATATCCAGTCCCAGCTCACCAGCGGCCAAGCGCTCACGCTTGACATCTTCATTGGCTATACGCTGCTGCGCCTTGGCATGTACGGCCTCCACCTCTTCGCGGCGCACAACCACAACCCCATCGTCATCCGCAACAATTAAGTCACCAGGGTTAACCAGCGCACCGGCACAAACCACAGGAACATTGACATTGCCAACGGTTTCCTTGACCGCGCCCTGAGCAAAAATGGCTTTGGACCAGACAGGGAAATCCATTTCAGTCAGTGTGGCCACATCGCGCACACCGGCATCAATTATCAAGCCAACTACACCTCTGGCCATCAGCGAGGTAGCCAGCAGGTCGCCAAAATAGCCATCTTCACAAGGGCTGGTCGGCGCCACTACCAGAACATCGCCCGGCTGGCACTGCTCTACTGCCACATGCAGCATCCAGTTATCACCCGGCGCCACCTCACAGGTTACGGCATTGCCGACAATATTTGCGGGGCGGTAAATAGGGCGCATATACGAAGCCATCAAGCCCTTGCGGCCCTGCGCTTCGTGAACCGTGGCCACTTCAGCACCCTGATACTGTTCCAGCACCGCTGCCGAAACACGTGTAATATCGGTTACACAAACTGGCATTGCAGCTTCTCCTGACTTAACGATATCAATCGTCATTATGGAGCAAGCCACCGCTTCAGGGATGTTCGAAAGCCACGCCGGGGTATAAGATTTTTCTATATCTTATTTTAATCCCGCACCCTAACCCCGCCCTCAAGACGAGTCTTTGGCATCCACCGCTGCCGCACTCCCCGAACTAAAGCGGGCAATAGTCGCGGCCGGGTGCAAGGTCCGAAGACCAATAAGCCCCCCTATCACACCCACCGCCGCGATTTGCAGCAGCGCGAAACGCCAGCCGTGGGTTGCGCCCAGCTCAATGGAAGCACCGGCAAGGCCGGGGGAGACCAGTGCAGAGAGCGTTACCAAAGCAAAAGTAATCGTCATCAGGCGATAGCGTTCTGCACCAGGTACAACCTCGGTAATCATCGCCGAGCTCAAGGCAAAAATAGAGCCCGCCAACGACGTAGCAAGCGTGACAAGAACAAGCCGCGCAGCGCCGTTGGTAACCAACGCCATTGCGATGAAACAAGCTGCACTGCCAAGCAGGCAGGCCACCATCACATAGCTACGTCCGACCCGCGAGCTGTACCCTGCATTAAGTAACCGTTGCGACAGTGCGGCAACGGCTACCACAATGATACTCTGGGCAAGAAAGATAAAAGAGAGAGCCCAGCCGCTGGACATTGCCGAGAGCCCCCCCTGATCCCGAACATAGGGCGCCAGCCACGCCATCATGAAACCGATCACCCAATAGGCACATAACCCAACTAGGGCGTTGCCGATAATGGTAGGGTCAAGCACTAGGCGGCGAAACTCCCCCGGCGCCTCGTGCACCTTTTGATCTGGCACCGGTTCAGCCGCATAGGGTCCATTTCTCCGAACCAGAAGAAAACCGAACATAACGACCAGCCCCAACACAGCACATGTCAGAAAGGCGCTGCGCCAGCCGTAATAAATAATGATATAAGTAAGCGCGGGCGCCGCTACCATGGTGCCGATTGGCCCGCCCACCATCAGCAGGGAACTGGGCACTGACCGGCGATTGTCCGGAAACCATTCATGGCAAATATTCATACTGGTCGCGGTACCCGCCCCCCCGGCGGCGCCAAGCACCACTCGACAGGCAACGAGGACAGTAAACGAGGCCGCAAGAACTATCGGCAACTGAGAGAGCGACCAGAGCAGAAGCATCACAATCAAAATCGAACGCGGGCTAAAGCGCGGCGCAGCCAGCAAGCCGACAGCGATCCCCCCCACAGAATAGAGTGTGTAGAGGCTACCAGCGACAAAACCATACTGCGCGGTGGTGAGCGACAGCTCCTCCATAATCGGCTCGGCGGCGAGACCGACCACAGCCTGGTCGATATTGCTGACCGCCTGTGCGCCAGCCGCCAACCCAACCACCCCCCACGCTTGTATACCGGAAGCTGGCTGAACATCAGCAGCATTATTGTTGTTATTCGGGTTCATCAAGGACTTTCCTCCAGCGCGACTCTGCACAACTTTGTCTTGGAGCAGCTTATTCACGTTTGCAGACATGCAATATTATAAAAAAACAGATCATACTACCTATTTTTGACTAGGTAGTTTCATGTATTTTCCATTTTCAGTTAAAACAGACCTAAAAGGACTAGAAGAAATACAGCAGAGGTAATCCTCTGTATTTCCGAGGACATCTCAGCAAGACTATATGTTGAGACAACCCGTTAGAAACTGAACTCCATGGATAAACTATAGCGTCGCACCTGCTCCGGTGTCGCCGCAATCACAGAACCTTGGGAAATAGTGGGATCGAAATTAGGAAACTCCCCGCTATCAACGTAATAGTCCTCATCGAGCAGGTTTTCCACTAAGAATACGAACTCCCATGATTTCCACCTTGCGCCCAGACTGAAGTCTACAACGGTATAGGAAGGGTTTTCCCATAACGAAAAGTCATCACCCGGCTCGTCGATAAACTGCGCGTTGGTACTTACTTCAGCTTTGTATTGTAACTGCAGCCTACCGAAAACTCGCATGTCGGCATTGAGCTGATTACTGTAATCGAGCGAGGCAGTGCCACTCCACTCCGGAGTCTGCGGCGGTCTCTCCCCCGACAGGTCAGTATTGTTCACCGGCGAGACCAGGCCATCATCCCACGACGCGTCTAGATACCCAACGCCGCCAGAGACCGACCAAGCTCTACTAAACTGCCACTGCAATTCGCCTTCAACCCCCCACTGCGTTGAATCACCGGCGTTTATAATTCCTTCAACGACGCCTTGCTCATTGGGATCGGCGACGGTGAGTTCGAATTGCCTGTCGTCATAATCGATATAAAAGCCGGCAAGGGTGAATTGCATGCTGTCATTCAGGAGTTGTGCCTTGTAGCCTATTTCATAGCTGGTGGCTTCCTCCGGGCCAAACCCGAATAGCGATCCGGAACCGGTGAAATTGGTAAGGTTAAAACCACCTGGCTCAAGACCCTGGGCAACAACACCGTAGATAAGCGAACTGTCTTCATCGAAGTACCACGATAACGATCCGCGAAACAACAGGTCTGTTTCCGACTGCTCCCCCGACAGCCCGGTATCCAGGTTGGTTCTTGAGCTTTCCCAGCGGTTGACCCGCGCACCACCGGCCACCTCAATGGCATCGAACCGGTATGTCAGGTTGACAAAGGCCGCCTGCTGCTCACTCCCCTGATCGTAATTGCGAAAAGGGCTAGCGGTATCGGGGGGCATGATAAGGTTCGACAGTTCATCCCGCTCATGCTCCATATAATACACGCCAGCCAACCACTGAAACGGTGAATCGTCGGTAGAGGTTAGCCTAACTTCTTGGGTTATGGTTTCGTAATTGTGCAGACTCTCACTGCCGAGAATGAACGCGGGAGACAGGTCGAGATCAACAGTACGCGCGGAATCCGCGTCAAAATAGGACGACAAGGAGGTCACCGTGAACGCGTCCAGGTCGTAGGTTAATTCCAGTGTGCCAAACAGGCTGTCCTTTTTATGGCGGGGGTTCCTTGTCGCGTCCAGCGTCAATGGGTAATCAAAATCTGGATCCAATTCCCTGACCCAGAAGTTGTTTGGTGCATCGAGATGGCTGTAACGCAGATTTGCATACAAAGACAGGCGGTCTGTCACATTGCCAGCGATGGCAATACGCCCACCCATATCGCTTCGCTTGCCAGCATCAGGATCGGTATTGGTACCGGGGGTACCCGGATTAGTCAGGAAAGAATCGTCAGCCAAGGTATAACCGAAGATACGAGCAGCCCAACTGCCGGCAATTGGGGCATTGAGGGAGCCTGTAAATAAAACTGTGTAAACCGCCTATCATTGAACCCTTACAGGGTAAGGATAGGCAAGATGAACAAGAAAGAACTTGAAGCCTTCGCACGGGAGGCTGCCAAAACCCTCAAGACCGAGAAAGACCTGAACGAGTTCAGCCAGATGCTGACCAAGATCACGGTCGAGGCGGCGCTGAATGCCGAACTCGACGAGCATCTGGGCTACGACAGGCACCAGCCCTCCGATAACACCAACAGTCGCAATGGCTACACCAGCAAGACTTTGAAAACCGAGGACGGACAGTTTGAGCTGAACACACCTCGTGACCGCGAGGGCAGCTTCGAGCCGCAACTCGTGAAGAAGGGCCAAACCCGCTTCACCTCGATGGATGACAAGATCCTGAGCCTCTACGCGAAGGGCATGACCACCCGGGAAATCGTCGCGACATTCAAGGAAATGTACGACGCCGACATCTCGCCCACCCTGATTTCCAAAGTAACAGAGGCCGTGATCGGTCAAGTTGTGGAGTGGCAGTCTCGTCCCCTGGATCCGGTCTACCCCATTGTCTACCTGGACTGCATCGTGGTGAAAATCCGCCAAGACAAGCAGGTTATCAACAAGGCGATTTATCTGGCCCTGGGCGTCAATCTCGAAGGCCACAAAGAACTGCTCGGGATGTGGCTCTCTGAAAACGAAGGCGCCAAGTTCTGGCTGGGCGTCCTGACAGAGCTCCAAAATCGCGGCGTGAAGGACATTCTCATTGCCTGCGTCGATGGGCTCAAGGGCTTCCCTGACGCGATCAGCGCGGCATTCC
>NZ_JBVBUV010000086.1:0-14654 GCF_057445395.1 Litorivivens sp. | reverse complement strand
ACCTGATCAAGCGGCCTATCGACCCAAAAGCAGGCCCAAAACCTGTAGCCCTTGATACCAACCTTTTAATTTCGCTTCTTTATACTATTTTTTGTATTTGGCCCTTTTTTGTATTTGACCCTGCGCTCACACATCGTGTGTCCTGCAAGCCGCCTAAACCCAATTCAATAATCATTCCCAAAATCCTATGAACCTGACCGATTTAAAAACCAAATCAACCCAAGAACTATTAGACATTGCCAACGAAATTGGCCTCGACAATGTCGCCCGCTCGCGCAAGCAGGACATTATCTTCGCCATCCTCACGCGACACGCAAAGAGCGGTGAAGATATCTACGGCGACGGGGTACTGGAAATTCTGCAGGACGGTTTTGGTTTTCTGCGTAGCGCAGACTGCTCTTACCTGGCGGGCCCGGATGACATTTATGTGTCACCCAGCCAGATTCGCCGCTTCAACCTGCGAACTGGCGACACGATCGCGGGCAAGATTCGCCCACCCAAAGAAGGTGAGCGCTATTTCGCCCTGCTCAAGGTCAGCGATGTAAACTTCACCAAACCTGAGCAAAGCAAAAACAAAGTCCTCTTCGAAAACCTCACCCCCCTCTTCCCCAACGAACGCCTGATTCTTGAAGCCGGTAACGGCTCCACTGAAGACCTTACGGGTCGCATCATCGATTTGTGCGCTCCTATCGGGAAAGGACAGCGTGGCTTGATCGTAGCACCGCCGAAAGCAGGTAAAACGCTGATGCTGCAGAACATCGCCAACGCGATAATCCGCAACAATCCAGAGTGTTATGTCATTGTTCTGCTCATTGACGAGCGCCCGGAAGAAGTCACCGAGATGCAGCGTTCGGTTGGCATTAAAGGTGCTGAAGTGGTTGCCTCGACCTTTGACGAACCGCCCTCGCGACACGTGCAGGTAGCGGAAATGGTTATCGAAAAAGCCAAGCGCCTGGTTGAGCATAAACGCGATGTGGTGATTCTGCTCGACTCTATCACCCGCCTGGCCCGCGCCTACAACACGATCGTACCCAGCTCAGGCAAGGTACTGACTGGTGGTGTCGACGCCCATGCACTGGAGCGCCCCAAACGCTTTTTCGGTGCCGCGCGTAATGTGGAAGAAGGCGGCAGCCTCTCCATTATCGCCACCGCGCTGATCGATACCGGATCCAAAATGGACGAGGTTATCTACGAAGAGTTCAAGGGCACCGGCAACATGGAACTCCACCTTGACCGCAAGATCGCGGAAAAGCGTGTTTATCCGGCCATTAACATCCGCCGCTCCGGTACCCGCCGCGAAGAACTTCTTACCGGCGAAGACGAACTGCAGCGCATGTGGATTCTGCGCAAACTGCTGCATGGCATGGAAGATACACCGGCCGTTGAGTTCCTGCTGGACAAACTGAAAGACACCAAGACCAACAACGACTTTTTTGATTCGATGAAGCGCAAGTAACGCCACGATATCTGTGGTGTTACTCAGGCTACGGTGGGAGCGGGCCTTGCCCGCGAACCCCACCGCAGTGCGGCAAAATTCGCGAGCACAGCCCGCTCCCAAAACACACGTCACACAGCACAGCCAATGAAATACGCCGATCTCAGAGACTTCATTGCCCACCTCGAAGCCATCGGTGAGCTAAAGCGCATTACCCACCCAGTCGATCCAAAACTGGAGATGACGGAAATCTGCGATCGGGTTTTGCGCGCCGGCGGCCCTGCGCTGCTGTTTGAAAACCCTATTGGCTTTTCCATGCCCGTGCTCGCCAATCTGTTTGGCACCGAAAAGCGCGTAGCGCTTGGCATGGGCCAGGAATCCATTTCTGCATTAAGCGAAGTGGGCGAAGTACTCGCGTTTCTGCGCCAGCCCGATCCACCCAAGGGGTTGCGCGACGCTTGGAACAAAGCTCCCATTTTCAAACAAGTGTTGAATATGGCGCCCAAGCAACTACGCAGCGCCCCCTGCCAAGATATCGTGCTGGAAGGCGATGCGGTTGATCTCAACCAAATTCCGATTCAAACCTGCTGGCCGGACGATGCCGCACCACTGGTAACCTGGCCGCTGGTAATTACTCGCGGACCCAACAAAGAGCGGCAGAATCTCGGCATTTATCGTATGCAACTGATCGGCCGCAACAAGCTGATCATGCGCTGGCTGTCGCATCGCGGCGGCGCGCTGGATTTTCAGGAATTCAAGGCACTGCACCCCGGTGAAAACTATCCGGTTTCGGTTGCTCTTGGCGCCGACCCTGCCACCGTGCTCGGCGCAGTGACCCCAGTACCCGACACCATCAGCGAATACGGCTTTGCCGGCTTGTTGCGCGGTTCAAAAACCGAAGTCGTTAAATCGCTTAGCAATGACCTGCAGGTTCCCGCCAGCGCCGAAATCATTCTCGAAGGCTACATTGCACCGGATGAAATGGCCGACGAAGGCCCCTTTGGGGACCATACTGGGTACTACAATGAAGTAGAGCGCTTTCCGGTGTTTACCGTGACGCATATTACGCACCGGCCGAATCCGATTTATCACAGCACCTATACCGGCCGCCCACCGGATGAACCGGCCGTCCTAGGGCTGGCACTGAACGAAGTGTTTGTACCGATTATCAAGCGACAGTTTCCTGAAATCGTAGACTTTTATCTGCCGCCAGAAGGGTGCTCCTATCGCATGGCGGTGGTCACCATGAAGAAGCAATATCCGGGTCATGCCAAACGCGTGATGTTTGGCGTGTGGTCCTTCCTGCGCCAGTTTATGTACACAAAGTTTGTGATTGTCACAGACGATGACGTAAACGCCCGCGATTGGAACGATGTAATCTGGGCCATGACCACGCGCATGGACCCGGCCCGCGATACCGTACTGGTGGAAAACACGCCTATCGATTACCTGGATTTCGCCTCTCCGGTTTCCGGTCTCGGCTCCAAGATGGGGATGGACGCCACCAACAAGTGGGAAGGCGAGACTGATCGGGAGTGGGGACGACCGATTGTGATGAACGATGAGGTAAAACAGCGGGTAGATGCCATGTGGAAAGATCTGGGCCTGTCGACAGACAGCTGAATTTGCCCAAACCCATGACACTGCCACCGCTCGCCCTCTACCTTCATATTCCATGGTGCATTCGCAAATGTCCCTATTGCGACTTCAATTCTCACGAGCAAAAGCAAGCTCTGCCTGAAGCGTCGTACATCGATGCCCTGCTGGAAGATCTGAACCACGATCTCGAGTTTGTTCAAGACCGTCCGATTCACTCGGTGTTTATCGGCGGTGGCACGCCCAGCCTGTTTTCCGCTCAAGCTTACGACACCTTGTTTCGTGCCTTACGCACTAAGCTTTCATTCAGCGATGACTGTGAAATCACGCTGGAAGCCAACCCCGGCACCTTCGAGCAGGAAAAGTTTGAGGGTTACCGCGCAGCTGGTATTAACCGACTGTCATTGGGCGTGCAGAGCTTTCAGGATGTGCAGCTGGAAAAACTGGGGCGCATTCACAGCAGCAACGAAGCACAGCATGCGATTGCCAGCGCTCAGGCAGTTGGCTTTGACCGCATTAACGTCGACCTGATGCACGGCCTGCCCGAGCAAACCACTCGCGACGCACTGGACGATATCAGCCGCGCCCTCGACAGCGGCGTCAGCCACCTGTCTTGGTACCAGCTGACCATTGAACCCAACACCCACTTTTACAACGCACCACCCACCCTGCCAGTGGAGGATACGCTCGCCGATATTCAGCAGGCCGGCCAGAGGCTCATCGCAGGCCGGGGCTTGCAGCAGTATGAGGTATCTGCCTATGCCGCGCCCGGCGAAGAAAGCCGTCACAACCTGAACTACTGGCAGTTTGGCGATTACCTCGCCCTGGGTGCCGGTGCTCACGGCAAAGTCACTCGCAATGGCAGTATTACTCGCTACCAAAAGACCCGCCTGCCAGATCATTACTTGCAGCGCGCCGGTTCGCGCACAGCACAATCGCAAGATATCGCGGCCGCTGATCTGCCCTTTGAATTCGCTATGAATGCACTGCGCTTGAATCACGGCTTTGCCCTGTCTCTGTTCAGCTTACGCACCGGCCTGGATCCAACATCAATAATGCCGATCATCGACAGACTCTGCGCGCTGGAACTACTGGAATGCCGCAATGAGCAGGTACACTGCACAGCGCTCGGCCAGCGATATCTGAACGATGTGGTCGCTCACTTCCTACCGTGATTGACGCATCTTCGCCCCTGATTGCCTGGGGCCAGCTGTGGTAAACTTACTCTCCAGATTTTCAACCAACATTTTTCAACGACAGGTGTAGAACATGGCTGATTTCCGGTCGAAAACCTCAACCGCCGGACGCAATATGGCTGGCGCCCGTGCCCTGTGGCGCGCAACGGGCATGAAAGACGAAGATTTCCAGAAGCCGATAATCGCGGTCGCCAACTCTTTTACCCAATTTGTACCCGGACACGTTCACCTGAAAGATATGGGTCAGCTGGTTGCCCGCGAAATCGAACGAGCCGGTGGCGTCGCCAAGGAATTCAACACCATTGCGGTGGACGACGGTATCGCCATGGGCCACGACGGCATGCTCTACAGCCTGCCCTCACGCGACCTGATCGCCGATTCGGTGGAATACATGGTCAACGCCCACTGCGCCGATGCGCTGGTGTGCATTTCCAACTGCGACAAAATCACGCCCGGAATGCTTAACGCCGCCATGCGTCTGAACATTCCGGTGATCTTTGTTTCCGGCGGCCCCATGGAAGCTGGTAAAACCAAACTGGCCGACCACGGCCTGGATCTGGTCGACGCCATGGTCATTGCTGCCGACAGCAGCGTCAGCGATGAAGTGGTTGCCGAATACGAGCGCTCCGCCTGCCCGACCTGTGGTTCCTGCTCCGGCATGTTTACCGCCAATTCCATGAACTGTCTGACTGAGGCGCTGGGCCTATCTCTGCCCGGCAACGGCTCACTGCTGGCCACCCACGCGGATCGTCGCGAACTGTTCCTGGAAGCGGGACGTCGCATTGTCGATCTGGCCATGCGCTTTTACCGAGACAACGACGCCTCGGTTCTGCCGCGCAATATTGGCAGCTTCAAAGCATTTGAAAATGCAATGAGCCTCGATATCGCCATGGGCGGCTCCACCAACACTATTCTCCACTTGCTTGCTGCTGCGCAGGAAGCAGAGCTGGAATTCACCATGCAGGACATTGACCGCTTGTCGCGCAAGGTTCCGCAATTGTGCAAGGTGGCTCCCAACACCCAGAAATACCACATGGAAGACGTGCACCGCGCCGGCGGCGTGGTTGGTATTTTGTCAGAACTGCACCGCGCCGGCCTGCTGCACGGCGACTGTCCTACCGTACACAGCGCCACTATGGCTGAAGGCCTGGCAAAGTGGGACATCACAACCACCCAGGACGAAGCCGTAAAAACCTTTTACAAGGCAGGCCCCGCTGGCATCCCCACTCAGGAAGCTTTTAGCCAGAGCACCCGCTGGCCAAGTGTGGACAGCGACCGCGCCAACGGTTGTATTCGTTCATTGGAAAACGCCTTCTCGCTTGAAGGTGGTCTTGCGGTACTGTTTGGCAATATCGCGGAAAACGGCTGCGTGGTTAAAACTTCAGGCGTGGATGACAGCATTCTGGTGTTTGAAGGCCCAGCCCATATCTGCGAAAGCCAGGAAGATGCCGTCAGCGATATTCTCGCGGACAAGGTCAAAGCTGGCGACGTGGTCATTGTGCGCTACGAAGGCCCCAAAGGCGGCCCGGGCATGCAGGAAATGCTGTATCCGACCAGCTATATAAAGTCCAAAGGGCTAGGCAAAGCCTGCGCACTGTTAACGGATGGTCGCTTTTCCGGCGGCACCTCTGGCCTGTCTATCGGTCACGCATCACCCGAAGCAGCAGCGGGCGGCGCCATCGCGCTGGTAGAACAGGGCGACATCATCAAGATCGATATTCCCAACCGCACCATCAATGTGGACCTCAGCGATACTGAACTGGCCGAGCGCCGCAAAGCGATGGAAGCCAAAGGCGACGCCGCGTGGAAGCCGGTGAAACCGCGCCCGCGCAAAGTTTCCACCGCCCTGAAGGCCTACGCCATGATGGCAACCAGTGCCGACCGCGGCGCGGTGCGCGATCTGGATCAGATAACTCGCTAGGCCCACGCTGAACGAAACCGGCAACAAAGGCACACTACGGTGTGCCTTTTTTTATGGCGCTACGTAAACCCAGGTAGATAGGCTTTAGTTTAGGTGCTCGTGAATACCGCTACATATCGATTGCTGAAGCACACTACATTACGTTTAGCGTTTTTATTTACGCACTTTAAACGACGGCAGCTTATCCCCGATACGCGCCGCCATTGCAGCACCCAAGGCCTGCAGACCATTGAAAGGTCGGATCATCACTTCAAAATCCGTAATCAGACCCTGCTCGTCAAAGCGGATCATGTCGATCCCCTTTACCGAACGGTCGCCGACATCGGCACTGAATTCCAGCACCACATTGAGCCCATCGTCGCTGGCAAACTGGCGGTGATAGGTTAAGTTTTCAAACACCGTTATCACCGTGCTGAGCGCCATCACCAGCGCCTCGGCCGGTGCATACGGGTTGATTGACATGGGCGACCGGAAAGTTGCCTCCGGGTGCACAATACTCTCAAGGGCCTTCAGGTCGGCCCGCTCAACCATGTCATGCCAAGTGGTCAAAGACTGCGCCACCGCGGGGTGCAAATTTTCTGGAATGTCCAACACCGCACTCTCCTCAATCAAGAATAATAGACGGGGCGCTTACAGCGCCGCCGCCAGGGTAGTGCCCTGCCAAATAGCCCGCTTGGCGTCCAGCTCCGCCGCCACATCAGCGCCACCAATCACATGCACCTTCAGACCAGCCGCTTCAAGTTCATCAGCCAGTTGACGCTGCGGTTCCTGACCGGCGCAAATCACAACGGTGTCTACCGGCAAGACCGATTCACCGTCAGCGGTTTCAATATGCAGGCCGTCATCATCAATGCGGCGATAGGACACACCTGGGGCCATCTGCACACCCTTGGCCGCCAACGAACGGCGATGTATCCAACCCGTCGTCGTGCCCAGCTGCGCACCCACCTTGCTAGCCTTGCGCTGCAGCAAATGCAGGCTCTTGGCCGCCGGAGTCACGTCTGCGGCTTTCAGGCCTCCGGCCTCTACGTAGTCGGTATCCACGCCCCATTCGCGGAAAAAGGTCTCGACGTAGTCGCTGGGGTCATTGCCAGCATCCCCCCGGTGCGCGAGATATTCCGCCACATCAAAACCAATACCACCGGCACCCACAATCGCCACAGAGTCGCCAACCTGTACGCGATCATTCAGCACGTCGAGATAGCTGACAACTTTCGGGTGATCAATGCCGGGAATAGCGGGAGTGCGCGGTAAAATTCCTGTCGCAATGACGATGTCATCGAAACCACCAGCTTCCAGATCAGAAGAGCTAACACGAACACCAAGGCGCAACTCGATACCAAGAAGTTCGATCTGGCGTCGGAAATAACGCAAGGTTTCGCTGAATTCGTCTTTACCGGGAATGCGCCTGGCGATATTAAATTGCCCGCCGATATCCGCATCCGCATCAAATAGCGTCACGCGATGCCCACGCTCTGCTGCACTAACCGCACAACTCAACCCGGCAGGACCTGCGCCAACAATCGCGACATGCCGCGACTGCTCTACCGGCTCCAATTTCAGCTCAGTTTCATGACAGGCGCGCGGGTTTACCAAGCATGAGGTAATCTTGCCCGAGAAGGTATGGTCGAGACAGGCCTGATTACAGCCAATGCAGGTGTTGATCTCATCGGCCCGCCCCTCGCGCGCTTTGCGAACAAACTGCGAGTCTGCCAGAAACGGTCGTGCCATCGACACCATGTTACAGCTGCCATCTGCCAACAACTGTTCCGCCACCTCCGGCGTGTTGATTCGGTTGCTCGCCACCACCGGGATGCTGACCTCACCCATCAGGCGCCGTGTTACCCAAGAAAACGCCCCACGGGGCACCTTGGTGGCAATCGTGGGAACCCGCGCTTCGTGCCAACCTATCCCGCTGTTCAGTATGGTGGCCCCGGCCGCTTCAATGGCGCGCGCCAACTGCACCACTTCGTCCCAACTGGAACCGCCCTCCACGAGATCCAGCATGGACAGTCGATAGATGATGATAAAGTTCGGGCCTACTCGCTCTCGCACTCGCCGCACAATCTCCAGCGGGAACCGTATACGGTTCTCATAACTTCCGCCCCAGCGGTCATCGCGCTTGTTGGTGCGCTGCACGATAAATTCGTTAATCAGGTAGCCTTCCGACCCCATGATCTCAACACCGTCGTAACCCGCGTACTGGGCCAAAGCAGCGCAGTTCACGTAGTCCTCGATGGTTTTTTCAACTTCATCGTCGGTCAGCGCATGGGGTGTGGCGCTATTGATCGGCGCCCGAATCGCGCTGGGCGCCACCAGGTCCTGATGATAGGCATAGCGGCCGAAGTGCAGGATCTGCATAGCAATTTTGCCACCGGCGTCGTGCACCGCCGATGTAATGATGCGGTGCTCGTCGGCTTCGGCTTCGGTGGTGAGTTTGGCGCCGCCGGGCAATGGCCGTCCCTCGTCATTCGGCGCAATACCGCCGGTAACCATTAAGCCCACTTCGCCGCGCGCCCGCTCCGCATAAAACGCGGCCATGCGCTCAAAACCGTGTTCTGCTTCTTCTAAACCCACATGCATGGAGCCCATCAATACGGGATTGCGCAGCGTGGTAAAACCAAGGTCCAGCGGGCGGGTAAGGTGAGGGTAGTGGGTCATGAGATCGCCTTTAATGCAACTAGTTGCAATTAATCCTACACCAATTGCAACCAGTTGCAAATAGTGCTGATTCAGGCACACTTTACCTCTGCAATGCACCCCACCCGGATTCCGACATGTCGCTGCGCCACGCCCTGCTGACCGCCCTAATTGAAAAGCCTGCATCGGGCCTTGATCTCGCCAAGCGTTTTGACCGCTCCATCGGCTATTTCTGGAGCGCCACCCATCAGCAGATTTACAAAGAGCTAGGCCGTATGGAGAGCGACGGGCTGATTGAATCCACCCCGGAAGAGAACGCGCGCGGGGTCAAGAAAATCCACCGGGTGCTAGGCAAAGGACGCCAGGAATTGAAACGCTGGGTGGCTGAATGTGGCGAGCCAGCGCCGCTGCGTGACCCCCTGATGGTGCGTCTGCGAGCAGAAGGCGCGATAGGCCCTGCCGGGCTTGCCAAGTCGCTACAGGCACTGCGCGAAGAACATGTTGCCAAGCGTGCTCTGTATCAAGAATTTGAAGCTCGTGATTTCAGCAAGGCACCGTCAGACCGGGCAGCAGCCTTGCGCCACGTGGTGCTCAAGGCCGGGCTAAAACACGAAAATTACTGGATAGAAGTGCTGGACGAGGCCCTCTCGGTACTCGCCCAGGATGATGATTAGCGCTATACGCCCGCTTTCCAGCGGTTGGTGATGGGATAGCGCCGGTCACGACCAAAACCGCGCTGGGTGATACGTGTACCGATTGGCGCCTGGCGGCGCTTGTATTCATTGATGTCTACCAGCCGCACCACCCGTTCCACCTCGGCGCGATCAAACCCCATCGCAATGATAGATTCGGCACTTTCATCGCGCTCGATGTAGTGCTCAAGAATCTGGTCCAGGATTTCATAGGGAGGCAGCGAATCTTCGTCTTTCTGATCTGGCGCCAGTTCAGCTGACGGGGGCCGGTCGATCACCCGCTGGGGAATGGCCGGCGACAGCGTATTGCGGTAACGCGACAGTGCAAATACACGCTGTTTTGACACATCCTTCAACACATCGAACCCTCCCGCCATATCGCCATAGAGGGTCGAGTAACCTACTGCCATCTCACTTTTATTGCCCGTTGTCAGTACCAGATAGCCCTTCTTGTTGGAGATGGCCATCAGCAACACACCGCGAATCCTCGCCTGCATGTTTTCCTCAGTGGTGTCACGTTTGAGGCCTGCAAACTCGTCACTGAGAGCTTCGGTAAAGGCATCAAACATTGGCTCAATGGAAATCACCTTGTAGGTCACCCCCAAAGTCTCCGCCTCTTTGGCCGCGTCTTCCAGACTCATACTGGAGGTGTACTTGAACGGCATCATCACGGCTTCGACCCGCTCGGCACCCAGCGCATCCACCGCAATTGCCAGCGTCAATGCCGAATCGATGCCACCGGACAGACCGAGGACAACACCCTTGAATCCATTTTTGTTCACATAGTCGCGCACGCCAACCACCAACGCATCGTAGATGGTGGCGAGCTCGGCGGGCTGTTCAGCGAGATCTTCACGCCTCACCGTACAGCCGTCCGCTGTCTTCTCAAGCGTGACCGGCAGCAGCTCTTCATCAATATGATGAGCACGCGTACACACGCCACCCTGCGCATCCATTGCGAACGACCCGCCATCAAACACCAACTCATCCTGGGCGCCAACTTGATTCACGTACAGCACCGGCACCGAATTCTCAGCACAGCGCTTGCCCACCACCGCCTCGCGCTCGGCCTGCTTGCCGACGTGATAGGGCGAGGCATTCAGATTCACAATCACTTGTGCACCAGCGGCAACAGCTTTCGCCGCCGGTTCCGGTGACCAGATATCCTCACAGACGGTGACCCCAAAGCGCAGCCCTTTCAATTCAAAAACCGTCGCACCCTCGCCCTCGGCGAAGTAACGCACTTCGTCAAAGACCCGATAATTGGGCAGTTTCTGCTTGCAGTAGGTGCTCTCTAGTTTGCCGTCTCGCAACAAAGCCGCTGCGTTATAGAGTCTGCCGCCACGATGCACCGGCAAACCTATCAACAGCGCTATCTGCTTCGAGGCCGGCAGCAACGCTTCCAGCGCGGCTTTCACACGAATTTCAAGACTGGGCCGCAGCAACAGATCTTCAGGCGGGTACCCGGTCAAGGCCAGTTCCGGAAAGACCACCAGATCGGCGCGCTGGGCAACAGCCTGCTCGGCAGCTTCGCGAATCCGCTCCCCATTGCCGGCAATATCACCAACCACCGTATTGATCTGCGCCATCACGACGCGCACTTCAGAGCTCATTTCTACTCCGCACCACACTCAATGAAAGCAGGCATTCTAGCAGAACTGGCTGATCGCATCCCGCGGCATGAGGCGGTACACTTAGGCCTTCTCACGCTAGGCACTTTCCATGCAGCATACCGCCGAGAATCGCCAGAACTGGGCTCTGCTCGTCATCTATTCGGGTTACCGCTCGCTGCTGGCATTAATCCTCACCATCATGTTTCTGCTTACTGCCGACGATCCGGTCGTGGGCAAACATGAACCGCTGGTGTTTATCACCACCGCCGGCGCGTTTTCGTGCTTCGCGGTGGTACTTCTTTTTTACCAACTGATCAGCGCGCGAGTCGGCAATTCGGCGCAGGTTTTTTCGGCCCTGTTGCTCGACATTCTGGCACTGGTATTGATCCACCACAGCTCGGCAGACGACGCTAACGGCATGGCTCTTTTGGTGATGCCCACGGTTGCCGCTGGCAACATGCTCCTGTCGGCCCGGCTAGGCACTCTGCTCGCCGCAATGGCGTCCATCACCGTGATTGCCGACAGCTTCTATCGGGTATTTTACGAACAGCAAAGCAGTGCCGAATTTGCCGGCGCCGGCCTGCTGGGCATGGCATTTTTCACCACCAGCCTAGCCGTGCAATACCTCTCGCGCCGCATTGTTTCAGCTCAGGCGCTGGCCGAAGCCCACGAGGCCGACGTGCAACAACTGCTGAAGATCAGCGAGCGCATTGTGCAAAACATGCGCACCGGCATTATGGTGCTGAGCCGCGATGGCATTATCCGCCTGATCAACGATGCTGCCGCCGAAATGGTGGGCATGAGCTACCGCAACAACCAGATGCCACAGCTTGCCCCTCTACCGCTACGCGAAGCACTTAAACAGGAGCAGCGCGAGCACACACAGGAAGAAACTGACGGCGAAATGGCTCACAACGGCGCGATACGCCAACGATCCATGGAAGCGCTACAGGCTGCACTGCACAGCGACCGCCGACAACACACCCAGTTTCGGATGCAGGAGTCAGGCCGCACTCTGCAGGTGCATCGAGCCAACCTGAGCGAAGACGATCAGGACACCGTGCTGCTATTCATCGAAGATGTCAGTCAGCTGGCGCAGCAGGCGCAGCAGATGAAACTCGCCTCTCTGGGTCAGTTCACTGCCAGTATTGCCCACGAAATCCGCAACCCGCTTGGTGCGATCAGCCATGCCGCCCAACTGCTGGCAGAATCTGAATCACTTGATGCCACCGACCAACGACTGATCGACATTGTGCAGCAGCAATCAGGTCGTATGAATAATATCATCGAGAATATTCTGCAGCTGTCACGGCGCAAAAACCCCCAACCTATGGCGTTTGACTTACACAACTGGCTGCACGAGTATTGCCGCGACTACGAGGCATCCACACCCGATGCCTGCACGCTTGCTGTGGCTGCAGAGGGCCAGCGTTTCACCGTCAACGTGGACCAGGATCAGCTGCATCAGCTGCTTACTGTTCTTGTGGACAACGGCCTGCGCTACAGTCATAAGGCTACCGGCGAGCGTCGTGTTGGCCTGTTTTTGCGTGACGCTCAAAGTCACCCGGCGCCTACTCTCGAGGTGATTGACGACGGTCCCGGTGTGAGCGAAGAATATGTCGAGCGCTTGTTTGAACCCTTTTTTACCACCGAGCCCCAAGGTACTGGCCTGGGGCTTTATATCTGCAAAGAGCTTTGTGAAGCCAACCAGATGAACATAACCTGGCTTCGCAACAATGACGGCAAGAGTTGCTTTCGGCTATCCTTCAGCCATCCCATGCGCCGTCACAGTATTGATTAAGGCCCAATCACGCCACTATGAAACATAACCCGATCCTCATTATTGACGACGAACCCGACATCCGTGAGCTGCTGGATTTGACACTAATGCGCATGGGTTACACCACGCACAGCGCTCAAAACCTCAAAGAAGCCTATCGCCTGCTTGACGCACATAACTTTGCCCTTTGCCTGACGGATATGAAGCTGCCCGACGGCAGCGGACTGGACATCATCAAACACTTGCAGGAAAGTCCGGTAGAGATACCTGTAGCGGTAATTACAGCCTTTGGCAGTGTCGAGCTGGCCACGGAATCACTCAAGGCCGGAGCTTTTGATTTCATCTCCAAGCCGATTGATCTGGATCGCCTGCGAACGCTGGTAAAAAACGCGGTTAGCCTCGAAAGCCAGGAAGCCGGTGCAGACCTCATGCAGAGCACCAGCCGTCTGATTGGCGAAACCCAGCATATGGTGTCACTGCGCAAACAGATTACTAAACTGAGCCGCAGCCTGGCACCGGTGTATATCAGCGGCGAATCCGGCAGCGGCAAGGAAGTGGTTGCGCGACTGATACACACCAGCGGCCCGCGCAGCGATGGCCCATTTGTGCCGGTGAACTGCGGCGCCATTCCATCCGAACTCATGGAAAGCGAATTCTTTGGCCACACCAAGGGCAGCTTTACCGGCGCCAGCAGCGATAAAGCCGGCCTGTTCGAAGCGGCCAATGGCGGCACACTGTTTCTCGACGAGATCGCTGATCTACCCCTGAATATGCAGGTCAAACTACTGCGCGCCATCCAGAACAAGAGCGTGCGCCCGATCGGATCCAACAAAGAAGTCAGCGTAGATGTTCGTTTGCTAAGCGCTACCCACAAAGACCTCGCACTGCAGGTTGAGGCAGGACACTTTCGTACCGACCTGTTCTATCGCATCAATGTTATCGAGGTAAAAGTGCCTGCTCTGCGCGAGCGCGTAGACGACATACCCCTGCTCGCCAACACCATCCTTGAGCGACTGTGCGCTGACTGGGGTATCGCCACCCCAACATTGACACCGGATGCTCTCGGCGCCCTCACCAGCTACGCCTTTCCCGGCAATGTGCGCGAACTGGAAAACATTCTGGAGCGCGCCGTCACTCTGTGTGACGACGACACCATTGACGTCGATGACCTGCAACTACCCAGCCCCAGCAATGGCATTGGCAGCACTCCCCAGAAAGGGATTGAAGCGGCCTTTGGCGACTTGGAGGGATACCTGCAGGATATTGAACGCGCCGCCATTGAAGCGGCGCTGGAGCACACTGGGGGCAATAAAACAGAAGCGGCGGAGTTACTGGGTTTAAGTTTTCGGCAGTTCCGCTATCGTGCGAAAAAGATTCTGGAATAGCCTTGTGCAAATCGTCAGTCGTCCGGAGTAAGACCACTGACGATTGTGCTTACTAGCCCTTTTTGTAGGGCTGCGCACCATTGACGATCAGATTCTCGTAGTTCTCGCCCATCGCATCACAGTACTTGGTGTAACCATCAAGAATGGCCGGCGCATCAATGACCGAGATGATATTGCCCTCGTCGTCCATATTGATATTGGCGCCGTAGATCGCGAACCAGACCTCCGTGGGCCCCTCCTGCTTTTCCGGCACCATCAGGGTGTGCACGGAACCGGCCGGTTCAAACAGGTAGGAGCCGGGCTTATTGACCTGCTCCGGGTACTCCTTGTAAAACCACTCACCCTTGAGGGTCACCGCAAAAACCGAGCCGGTATGGTAGTGCTTGTCGATGGCAA
>NZ_JBVBUV010000085.1:0-14929 GCF_057445395.1 Litorivivens sp. | reverse complement strand
AACAACTTCGGCGGTGCCCTTCACCACAATCCAGTGTTCTGCACGGTGGTGATGCATCTGCAAAGATAAGCGCTCGCCAGGTTTTACGATGATCCGTTTTACCTGAAACAGATCGCCAACCACAAGGGATTCGTAACTGCCCCAAGGGCGGTATACCCGATGCTGGTGCACAGCTTCGTCGCGGCCGGCTTTCTTCAATTTGGACACGATAGCCTTAACGTCCTGCACCCGGCTTTTGTCGGCCACCATGACCGCATCCGGGGTTTCCACCACCACCAGGTTGTCTACCCCCACCGCAGCAACCAGCCTATTCTGGCTGCGCAGGTAACTGTTATTAACGTCTTCAACGAGCACATCGCCGTGCAGGTAATTATTCTGCGCATCACGCGGCGACACTTCCCACAGTGCCGACCAGGAACCAACATCGCTCCACCCACAGTCGAGCGAAATCATCACGGCGCGATCAGTGTGCTCCATAACAGCATAGTCTATGGAGTCAGCCGGGCAAGTCGCAAAGGCCTCGGCATCAACGCGCAGGAAATCAATATCGGCTGCGGTCGCCGCCATGGCCTTTTCACAAGCGGCGTACATCGCCGGTTGATGACGCTTGAGTTCGGCCAGATAGGCGCCCGCCGTGAACATGAACATACCACTGTTCCAGAGGAACTCACCGCACTCCAGATAGGCTTCAGCAGTGGCCAGATCCGGCTTTTCGACAAATTGCGCCAGCGCGAACGCCTCCGGCCCCAACTCATCGCCGCGCTTGAGATAGCCATAACCGGTTTCCGGTGCCACCGGCACAATACCAAAAGTCACCAACTGACCATCACGGGCATAAGACAGGCCGTTAGCCACCGCCTTTTGAAAAGCATCGACGTTCTGAATCACATGATCCGCTGGCAGCACCAACAACACCGCATTTTCATCGGTGCGGGCCGCCTGAAGAGCGGCCAGCGCTACGGCAGGTGCAGTATTTTTGCCTTCAGGCTCCAGCAAAATCGCCCCAGCCTCACGCTGCTGCGCGCGAAACTGTTCAGCCACCAGAAACCGGTGTTCTTCATTACAGACCACCAACGGCGCCCCCGAATCGGCCATACCGTCGAGCCGGGCGGCGGTTTCCTGGAGCATGGTGAGCTGACTGGTAAGATCCTGAAACTGTTTGGGGTAACTTTCCCGGGAGAGAGGCCACAGACGGCTACCAACGCCGCCCGACAACAATACGGGTATGAGCATTTACATGTCCTGATTATTAGATGATGCGGCGCTCTCGTTGATCCGATGACAAAGGTGCGCGCAGCCGTCTATTGTCCCGACCTATCCCCCAATAGTCAAAGCCTGCCCGCGCCAGATAGGCCGGATCATACTGGTTGCGACCATCCACTATCAGGCTGCCCTTCATGGCCAACTTTAGCGCCCGAAAGTCCGGCTGACGGAATCGCTTCCATTCTGTGACCAATACCAGGGCATCGGCACCCACTGGCGCTTCATATTGATCCGCCACAAGGCACAAAGCACTTGCCTGCGGATGCCCCTGAAAATACCTAGCAATATTGTTACCAGCTACCGGGTCAAAGGCGCTTACCTGAGCGCCAGCCTCTAGCAGCGCATCAATCAACACCAGTGACGGCGCTTCACGGATGTCATCGGTACCAGGCTTGAAGGCCAATCCCCACAATGCGATCCGGCGCCCTGCCAAATCCCCATTAAAAGCTTCACATAGCCGCTCATACAAACGGCGCTGCTGCTGAGAATTGCGCTCATCCACTGCCTTGAGAATCTGCATATCCAGCTGCCGAGTACTGCCGGTGGCGATCAATGCCCGCACATCTTTGGGAAAACAGGAGCCACCATAACCCGCCCCCGGATACAAAAAGGCGCTGCCAATGCGCTGATCCGCCCCCATGCCCAAGCGCACCTGCTCAACGTCAACCTCACAGCGCTCACACAAACCGGCAATTTCATTCATAAAGGAAATACGCGTTGCCAGCATGGCATTGGCCGCATACTTCGTCATTTCGGCCTCACGCCGCCCCATGTGCATAATCCGATCACTGCGACGCAGGTAGGGCGCGTAGAGCATGTCCATCATTTCCTGGGCCCGCACACTTTCCGCGCCAATGATGATCCGGTCCGGCGTCATGAAATCGCGCACCGCCGTGCCTTCCTTGAGGAACTCCGGGTTACTCACCACATCAACGGTGAACCGCTCACCTCGCGATTGCAGTTGAGTGGCCACAATCGCTTCGATCTGGTCGCCGGTACCCACCGGCACGGTAGATTTGGTGATTATTACCGCGTAGTCGCTCAGACTACGACCCAGCGATTCCGCCACAGCGAACACCGCGGAGAGGTCACACTGTCCGTTTGCGGCCATCGGCGTGCCTACCGCGAGAATGATGTAGTCCGCCCCATAGATACTCTCGGCAAGACAGGTGCTGAAATGCAACAGACCGGCCTGCCGCGCTGACGCCATCACTGCATCCAGTCCCGGCTCGTAAATGGGCACCTGACCTGCCTGCAATTGCGCCACTTTGTCGGCATCCAGGTCTACACAGACCACCTTGTTACCCATCTCTGTCAGACAGGCACCCGTCACCAATCCCACATAGCCACTACCAATCACCGCAATCTTCATGCGTTGTCTCCAGACAGTCTGATTGCGAACTGTTTACACCCTGGCAATGACCACCATATGACACTGATTTGACAGTAATTTGACCGCCCCAGTGTTGACAGCGAACACGCTGACCACCCCGTTACCCTGTGCTACCATGCGCCAAACTTTCAGGACGTTACTCCCACCAATGTCATTAATTCACCAGAATTCTTTCAGCAAAGAAGAACTTATTGCCTGCGGTCGCGGCGATCTGTTCGGCCCCGGTAATCCCAAACTTCCCACCGACAATATGTTGATGGTTGATCGCATTTCCCACATCAGTCATGAAGGTGGCGAATACGGCAAAGGCCAGATCGTTGCCGAACTCGATATCCATCCCGACCTGTGGTTTTTCGACTGCCATTTTGTGGGTGACCCTGTCATGCCGGGTTGCCTAGGCCTCGATGCCATGTGGCAATTGGTCGGATTCTTTCTTGGCTGGAAGGGCAACAAGGGCAAAGGGCGCGCACTGGGCTCTGGCGAGATCAAATTCACCGGGCAAATTTTGCCCGATGCGAAGCTGGTGCGTTACCAGCTGGATTTAAAACGCGTTATTGAACGCAAACTGGTTATGGGCATTGCCGACGGACAGGTGTCGGTCGACGGCGAAGTCATCTACACCGCCAAGGATCTGCGCGTGGGCCTGTTCCAGACCGACGGCAAAGATTTCGGCTAGCGAATACAGAGGACAACATGAGACGTGTAGTGATTACAGGGATGGGCGTGGTTTCTCCCCTGGGCAACAATCTGGGTGAGGCACTGACCTCCCTGCAGCAAGGCAAATCAGGTATCAGCACCAACGAAACCTACAAGGAAATGGGTTTTCGCAGCCATGTATCCGGCAGCATTTCCATTGACACCGGCGAGTTTATCGACCGCAAACAGAAACGCTTTATGGGCGATGCAGCAGCATTCACCTACATCGCCATGCAGGAAGCTATTCGCGACGCCGGCCTGGAAGACAGTGATGTATCGAACGATCGCACCGGCATTATCGCGGGCTCGGGCGGCGCTTCCTCTGCCAACCTGATCGAGTCTGCAGATATTCTGCGCGAAAAAGGCGTGAAGCGACTCGGCCCCTACCGCGTTACCCAAACCATGGGCAGCACCGTTTCTGCCTGCCTGGCCACACCCTTCAAGATCCGCGGTGTTAACTACTCGATTTCATCGGCCTGCGCCACCAGCGCCCACTGCATCGGCAACGGCATGGAGTTGATTCAGCTCGGCAAACAGGATGTGATCTTTGCCGGCGGCGGCGAAGAAGAGCACTGGAGTCTCAGCTGCCTGTTTGACGCGATGGGCGCGCTCTCTACCAAATACAATGACACACCGGAGCAGGCCTCACGCCCCTACGATGCCAACCGCGATGGTTTTGTTATTGCCGGTGGCGCAGGCATGGTGGTGCTCGAGGAACTGGAGCACGCCAAGGCACGCGGCGCAAAAATTTACGGCGAACTGGTGGGCTACGGCGCCACGTCAGACGGCTACGACATGGTTGCACCGTCAGGCGAAGGCGCGGTGCGCTGCATGAAGCAGGCCCTGCAAACCGTGGACACGCCGATCGATTACGTGAACAGTCACGGCACGTCGACACCGGCCGGTGACATCCAGGAACTCAAGGCCATGCGCGAGGCATTCACTGGCGTGAATATGCCACTGGTTGGCTCTACCAAATCTCTCGCCGGCCACACCCTCGGCGCCACCGGCGTGCACGAAGCGATCTACTCACTGCTGATGATGGAGCACAATTTCGTGGCAGCCTCGGCTAACATCGAAACGCTCGACCCGGAAGCCGAAGGCATGCCCATTGTGCGCGAACGCAAAGATGGCATTACATTGAACACCATCATGTCTAACAGCTTCGGCTTTGGCGGCACCAACGCCACCCTGGTGTTCAAACGTTACGCTGACTAATTCGGCAGCATCGAACGGGGCCTGGCGCTTTAACGCAGGCCCTTTTTTTTGCGTTTTTACTTTGAGTGGATGGCGCGGCCAAATACAGCGCTAGGCAAGCAACTCATTGAGCAGCAGCACGTCAACACTCTCGCCTTTCTGAATAACTCTGCCCGCAGGTATTACTACCAAGGCGTTCGCCCACGCCGCTGAGGCCAGCACACCTGAGCTTTGGTTGTTGTATAGCACTGCTTTCAGCCTGCCTTCCGAGACCTCAACGCGGGCGCGAAGATACTCCTGCCGGCCACCCGCTTTCGGCCAATCAAAATCCGCTATCACGGGCCAGTGTTCGGGAAGCACTTTCGTCGCACCCTGCATCGCCAGCAGGTAGGGTTTGACCAGCACCAGAAAAGTGACAAACCCCGAAGACGGGTTGCCAGGCAATCCAAAAAACGCCGCCTTGCCGATGCGGCCATAAGCCAGAGGCTTGCCGGGTTTGATCGCCAGCTTCCAGAGCTTGAGCTGGCCCAGCTTTTCCACCTGCGCCTTTACGTGATCCTCTTCACCGGCAGAGACCCCTCCCGTGGAGATGATCAGATCGCAGTGCTCTGCCGCCTGCCGCAAAGCCCGAGCAGTGGCTTCTGCGGTATCTTCCACGATGCCACAGTCACGCACTTCACAACCCAGGCCTCGCAGCATGGCCGTAAGCAGCGCCCGGTTAGAATTATAAATCTGACCTGTCGCTAGCGGCTCTCCCGGCTCAACCAACTCATCGCCCGTTGACAATAACGCCACGCGCGGACGCGTCGACACCAACGCCTCGGCCAGACCTAGCGCCGCCAACAGTCCGACGTCGGCCGCACGCAGCCGCTCGCCACCGACATACTTTTCTTCACCAGCACAGATGTCTTGCCCCGCAGGCCGAATATGCTGACCGGCGCGAGGCACCTGTAACACTCGTATGGCGCCGTCCAGCACCTCACAATCTTCTTGCATCACCACACAATCGGCACCTGGCGGGATCGGCGCGCCAGTAAAAATACGCGCAGCGGTGGCGGTCTGCAGCGGTCCACCCACCTCACCCGCCGCAATACGCTGGCTTACCGGAATTTGCGGCAACGCAGCATCCGCAACGCGCAGGGCATAGCCATCCATCGCCGAATTGTCTAACGGCGGCACATTAACCTGTGCCGTTACCACCTGCCGGAGCACCCGCCCAGCCAGTTGCTCAAGCGGGCAGGTTTCAGCCGGCAGCGCGGTCACGTCGGCCAGCAACTGCGCCAACGCCTCGTCGACGGGCATCAAGGCCATCAGCGGTTATCCGCCTTGCGGGTTTTTAGTACGCCGACATAATTGCAGGGCTTGTGGGTGCTGGTGAGTTGCTCCCGGATAATACCGTCCCAGGCCGTGCGACAGGCTCCCGTCGATCCGGGCATGCAGAAAATAACCGTATTGTTGGCAAATCCCGCCAGCGCTCTGGACTGGATGGTGGACGACCCGATCTCGGCAAAGGAAAGCTGCCTGAACAGCTCGCCAAACCCTTCTATATGTTTGTCGAACAATACCGACAGCGCTTCCGGTGTGGAATCCCGGCCGGAAAAGCCGGTTCCGCCAGTAACAAGCACCGCGTCGATCGAAGCATCCGCGATCCAGCGCGAGACTACAGCGCGCATCTGATAGATATCGTCTTTTACAATTTGTCGGTCGCCAATCTGGTGACCAGCAGCTTCGGCAGCTTCCTGCAAATAGTCACCGGAAGTATCGTTGCTGCGATCGCGTGTATCAGACACCGTCAATACCGCAATTTGCAGGGCGACTGCATCGCTCATCGCACTCATTTTTGCTTGGCCTCACATAGTACTTTAATGGGTTGCGGCAGATAGCTGCGCCAGGGCAACTGCTTGATGCCAAAATCATGGAGAATTTTTTCACAGCGCAGCACCGGCACCGCCGGTTCAATGCGCTGCCCGGCTTCTGCACTGCGCAGACTGGTTTTACGTTTTTCCAGATCCAACTGCTGAGATGCAAAAGCCAGCATTACCTCAGTGAACTCGTAAGCGCTCGTTTGCCCGGAGCTGTTGTAGTGATAACTCCCCCAGTTCTGCGCGCCACAACTGATCTGATCAACCACCGCAGACACCACTCGTGCCAAATCCGCCACATGGGTAGGGCAGGTCTTCAGCCCCGAGTTCAGTGCAATTTCGCCACCGCGCACCAGATCGGCAAACAGCCCGGTAAAGAAATTATCACCCACCTCACTGAACAATGGCCCCGTTCGCAGCACCAGATATTGCTCGAGTTGACGCTCCAGCAGGTGTTCAACCGCCGCCAACCTCGCGCCCGGAATGCTGCCGGGCTGAACCTTGTCGGCTTCGCGGTGATTAATAGGTGCGTAATCGCCGTCAAATACGCGGCCATCACTGAGAAACAGCACCGGAGCGCCGGCCAGACGGGCTTGATCAAGCAAACCATGACGATCATCGCCTGATAACGCCAGCTCCTGCCCGCGCTGAAACGCGTCTAAAGTCGCTATCTCTACGACAATGCTGCCCGCCAGATCGCCCTGCCCCAGCTCCGGAACAGCTGCAGGCAACACCTGTTGAAAGGCGCGACCACGCATTTCAAACCAGTGACACAAGGCCTGCTGCAGCGCAGACGGTGCGGCAATCAAGAAAACATTCAACGTAAAATCAACTCGTTACCCCTTTCAGATTCAGTATTGTAGGCGGGAGCGCCCCAAACTGCGATACCCGCATTGCTCAGATACCGCACCATTGCGGGCTAGAATCACGCAGCCGATGTGGCCGGACTGTTTTGGGACGACGTTATGCACTATGATCAAAGGAATGACTTATCTATACGTAATTAGACGGATGTCTCGATGCTGAATGCACGACCAAACAGTGTTCTGGCTGGCACCGACTCTGGATCGACGAGATGAAAATTCGGTTTCGGCTGAGTGGAATATTCTTGCTGCTATGCTTACAAACGCACATAGCAGCAAGTGACCCGGTCTCTGACACACTGGGTCAAACTGGCATCGGTGCTGTCATTGACAGCAATGGTGCCAGTATTGACGTCGATGTCCTCTCGCCACTGGAAAACAGCACCAATGACGGGCCTCTCGATTTTTCAACCATTTTGCAGCTCACAGAAACACTGGGGCTCACCCCCGACAGTCCGCTATTTGAAGCATTGCGTGAAGGCTCTGGCCCAGACGCCCCGATAATCCTGCCCGGCATTGAAGTGGGAGGCAGCATTGATCCCACATCGCCCTCGGTCGACCTTAGCGGCGCCATCACCCTGCCAGGGCTAGAAGAAAGAACGGTCGATGCCTCGGCCAACGACAGCGGCGACGACTCCAACATTGCCGATGAGCCAGCAGACGAAGCAGCTTGCGAAGGCCTAACCTGCGACGAAGCCTCCGGTGAGCCGGAGGTCGAAGTGACGCGATCGACCGACAATGACACCAGCTGCGCTGAAGGCGACAACGATAGCGATGGCATTTGTAATGATTCGGATCAGTGCCTCAATACGCCGGAAGGCGCCGCCGTATTTCCAACGGGTTGCCATCTGGATATCGACAACCCCTTAATACTGCGGGGCGTGAATTTCGCTTTCAATTCAACCGAACTCATCGAAGAGTCTCTCCCGTATTTACAGCGAGCGCGCGAGATAATCGCCGAATATCCCCAGACATTGATTGCCGTCGACGGTCACACCGACAGCAAGGGCAGTGAATCTTATAATCGCAAGCTGTCGTTCGACCGCGCCAGTGTCATAGTCAACTATTTCATTGAACATGGCATTGCGCCAGAACGCCTCGTCGCCCGAGGGTTTGGCGAAAGCAAACCGGTCGCACCCAACACCCTACCATCCGGCGAAGACGACCTTGACGGTCGCGCCCAAAACCGCCGTGTTGAATTGACCGTGGTCGACCGAGTAGTTTTCGAACGCATCTATGCCGACAATGCGGCCAGAGAGCAGGCTGAGCACGACGCCGCGCTCGCTGCTGCCGCCGCTGAAAAACGCCGACTGGAGAGGCAGCGCGCGGAAGAGGTTAAAGCCGAAGAGCGACGCCGCAAGGCAGAGGCGGCACGGGAAGACTACGAAGAAGTGCTCGACTTTCTTGAAGAAACCGGTGCGGCTGAACGCCAGCCCAATAGCGACGCAATAGAAACACTCTCCGTTGACGAAGAGGATTCTACACAGTGAAATCACGGCACCCAATAAGAGGCTTTCGCGATCGCTGCGGCGATACACTTGCAAACGACCTGCATTGTTCTTACGAAACTGCCGGATCATTGCCTTCCGTCTGAATAGCAGCGAAGCGACCTCAGGCGGCGCACACTCACTCGGGCTACCCATGGATTCTGGAAACCGCGTATGGCCATAGATCTACCACCAGCATTGCCACCTCAACTAACGGCTCAGCAAGAGGTTGCTCGCTATAGCGAAAACTATGCGACTGTTCAGCGCAAAATCGGAAAGTACGAACTTCGAATAAGCGGTGAGCACGGCCTAACTCAGGAAGAACTCAACGCAATACTCGATAAATCACAATCGCCGTCTCAGGCCATTCTGCTGATTAACTCCAGCAGCCATAAAAAAGGCCTTCTGCTGGTGCGCTTCTTTTATACGTCACCCGTTAACGGCGTTATCAATGTACACGCCATCCAACATCGGGTCGGCCATATTCAAGGGCCCGATTTTCTGCAACGGCATTTCTCATCGCTGACTGGCGACCGCGAACTTATCAGGAAGGAATTTCAAACGCCCGCTATTCTGGCCGGCCTCCGTGCCGATAGAGCCGGGGTAAACTATACCGTCAGCTACGAGCAGAATACGCAAATAAACGCTCTTGACCTGGTATTCAGCGAGAAACCTATAGAAGACTTCAACCCGGCCTCTTTCAAGGCTCAGCTAGGCAATCAGGGCAGCCGCTTTGCTGGCCGCTATTTTTTTGACGCAGGGCTGACTTATAACTTCTCCTCCGGCACTGAATTTGGCGCAGGCTACGAAACCGCCCTGACAGACTGGGGCGAGGCGCGCGATGGCAAAGACTATCACCGCATACAACTCCAGCTGAACCACCCATACAGTTTCGGCTTGTATGGTATTGAGGCTAGCCATGCCGAGTATGAAAGGAACATTACCGCCAAGACAATTCAGACCACGTTTTGTGTATTGCCCCTACTTTGCATACCAACATCAAACACTAGTGAATCACCACTCTCACTAGACGCTAAAATCCAGCAAATCGCGCTAACCGGCAACCAGGTCTTGAGCAGTGACCTCGACCATCGCTTTATGCTAAATCAGCGCATCGAATTCACGGACTCCGAGGTGAATACCCAACATAGCGAGGCGCTACAGGATGAGCGCTACGCCACAGCAACCCTGGGCGCGAACTACTATAGCGCGAGCCTCCAGAATAACCGGCTATTTACGTGGAAGGTTGGCCTGGCTGTGGAAGGCGGACTGGGCAGCGACCAAGGTACGCTCGGCAGCGACAATGACAGTCAAGGCGTCACAGCAGGCAAGCGAAGCGCCAGGTTCGTAGCGTTAAAGCCTACCGCAGATGTCAGTTATTCACTGACGAAAAACAGTCGGGCGCTGCTTTCAATAAAAGGCCAGATTAGCAATGAGCAACTACCACAGCAGCAGCAATGGGTGCTGGGGGGAATGGAGCGCCTCAGCGCGTATCTACCCGGCGTGTTGGTGGGTGATAGCGGCTACCATTTAGATGCTGCGCTCAGCCATCGGAGTACATGGGGGGGGCTCACACTCGATAGCGAGTTTTTTGTAGAGTACGGTTCGGCACAATTTGAAAATGCCGCAGGCACCAGCCCTAACGGTGGCACAGACTACAGCATAGACAGCAGCCTCGCAGACGCAGGTTTTCGCTTTACACTGAGCTACCGCGAATGGCTAACCCTCAATGCTGTAGCCGCAAGACCGCTGGATGATAGCAATATCAGTAAGCAGCAACTGGAAGAAGCAGAAGCTGACTTTTTTGTAACAATGAAAATTACCCTTTAGGAAACAAGGCAGGTGAAATCACAAGGCGACAATTTCAGCCAAAGCAGCGCGGTCCAATAGAGTAACTCGACGGTTCAGCACTTTAAGTAAACTTTTTTTACTTAAAGTGGTTAGCGAACGACTTAATGACTCTGGCGATATTCCAAGAAAGTTGCTGATATCAGTGCGGCCCATCGGTAAAACAATTTCCAGATCTACCAACTTTCGACGGTCATTCTGGGCAGCAACATATAACAAAAATGCACCGACCCGCTGCAAAACCGTACCGGCCCTGATCAGCGAAAACAATAGCAAACTTTCGTTGAATTGAGCGCTCATTGTCTCAGTAAAATCAATTCTTACCGAAGGGAATCGGCGAAAACGCTCCAGCAGTTTCTGGTAGTTAAGCTGGCAAACAACCGACCGCTCCAACGCTATGTAGCTAGTCAAATGCGCTCCCTTGCCAATTGACTCCAGGCCGACAAGATTGGTCGCGAAATAAAATCCCATGATATTTGCTGAATTTGCACCAGCAATCGCCTTAAAGGAACCCGATTTAACGACGTATAGCGCAGTAAATATATCCCCCTCCACAATCAGACGCTCGCCTGCATCGATCACGCGGTCAGCCTCTATTGCACCTTCAAACGTAGATAAAGCTTTGCTGCCTGAAAGCGATTTTGAAAGGCAGCTTTGCAGATGTGCGCAGTTCGAACAGCCACCGATATCGCGGCCAATTGCAACATCCGCTGGGCGCGCAATGATCTTCGGTGGCGCCTCACTCTTCATCGGCGAAATCACGTCCGCCCCCTTCAAAATACTGCGCCAAGGCCGTCGTCCAACAACGTCATTGACTAGAATCTACCTATTTGCAGAGCAATCCCTAACAATGCCCTCTCCAGAACTAAAATATTCTTATTGAGCAACGCGACCTCCCTCCCAGCCGCTAAACACGATTAACCCCTCTACAAGCGACCTATACTGGCCGGCATGAAAAACCCTCTAATTCGCTTATAAAAAAGCACTTCGCATCAAGAGTTCTCTTTCCTAGAAACGGACCCTGAGCCGAGCATAAAAATCGACTTCCGCCTCTTTTACCGTTTGCTGCGGAATATTACTGTCACCTATGCCACTGGCAGCAACCAGCTCCAGATTCCCGGCACGACCAAACGATATCGCAACGCGCAGACCCGCATCCGTGAGCGAACGGGTATCTCCGGCCTCGCCTGCGGCATTTTCAAAGCGAGCACTACCATGTTCAATGAAAAGCGCTGGGGTAACGTCGAACCCAGCGTCTCCATCGGCGCGCCCACCAAAGGACAAACTGGCGTGATAACCTGAGTCACCAATCAGAACACCTGGCAAGTAGGCGCTCATACGATCCATCCCTCCAAGCACAAACTGATCCTGTTGTGGCACCTGGCGACCATTGGCGAACAACCCGTCGGCCTTCAGGTCTATAACAAACCATGACGCGAGCCCAACGCTAAACCGAATAGAAGGAGCAACCTGAAGAAAATCGGGCGATCTCTTGCCGGGACTAACTGCAGCCTGCTGCTCAACGTCGGCAAAACTTCCTGACTCATCACCAAATCCACCGATAAACCCAAGCGCAATATGTCCCTCGCCAAGCCCATGACGTCCGCGACCGCCATAAAGGTACTTCAGTTCTATTGCCGCCTTGCTGTATTGCTCATCCACGATCAACACATTTCTAACAACATCTTCAACCTTATCAGAGACCATCGTCAGCTTTTCGCTCAACACCCAACGGCGTCCCGGCCCACTCGACAATACATGCTCACCCGTCAAACTACCGATGGTTGTGTCCGCGTCCAGCCCGGCAACTTCAGCTTCCGTTGTGCCTGCCTGGCACAACGGGGAATCCGTCAGCAGACCGCAAAGTTCCGGCGGCAACTGAGAACTAAATACCTCCTGTACAAGACTGCTTTCATACTGCGTTCCGATAATTTCAAGGCCATAGAGCCCAGAACTAAAGGGGCGATTTAGTCCGACCACCAGTCCTTGATAACTCGTATCAACCTCTTCAAAAGCCTTATCTGACAGAGCTTGCATATAATTCAGGTTAAATTCGGCGCCCCATTTTGACCAATAGCGCCAACCTAAGCCCGCAAACTCCCGACCCGCGAAGCGATTCCCCTGGTTGCCGAGATCCAAAGTCCACTGATGAGCATCTCGAGCCATCTCACCCCGCTCAAAGTTTATAGTCGTTGCCGAGAAGTCCGGCGTTGAAGTGTAAGTAATACTGTAGTTCACGCCACGACGTTTCGCACTGAGATCAGCCATAATCCAGGCTTGGTCGAACTCCGAGATCGTTAAGTCTTTGTCCCCAATCAGCTTTTCAAAGTAGGTCCGAACAAGTTTGTGTCCGCTAATACCTCCTACACTCGTCTGAACAGCGTGCACAAACACCACGTCCCGCTTCTGATAATAAAGAACCTGCACCAGCAAATTGCCATTGAGCCGATAGACCTTACTCAGGTTGACAATAAACTGACTTGGTGAGCTGGCGGCTGCCGCCAATTTGCCGACCTGCTGAGGGCTTAAATACGGCAGACGGGGCACCTCAACCTTTTGCCCACCGATCTCTCCATTAAAAGAGGAAGGAGAACCCGCTTTGAATACTTGTGCGGTGATGGCCGGAGGCATCAGCGCAGGGGGCAGTTCAGGTGGCATCTCAATCGCCATAAATCCTCCTCGAAATACAATTTTTCACTCGTGAGCACTCTCTTTTAATAAGAGCGCCGAACTGCGCCAGAAAACGCCCCGGCTCGCTCCAATTGCGACCCGGGGCACACGCCTTTGCTTACTGCACACCACCATTGACCGAAGAAGCTGCTTCGGAGCTGGATTGCGATGCTGCCGAGAGGTTCTGACCAGAAGACTCAACAGCCGTTACCGACTCGTGAGCACCGCTAAAATCAGCCCCCATCAACACCGAGGCAAGCTCGGAGCCCTCAATCGCACCCGACAGATCACCCGAACCCTCAACAGCCGCGAGGAACTGCGCAACGACATCGCCGCTCGGCGTTCCGCCAATTGATGAAACACTGCCGTCCATCTGGGTAGCCGAGGAAATGGCGCTTTCAAACGAAGCGATAATCATCTCCGGCGCGGTGGCGTTACCTGAAAATGCGCTCGTCACATCCGTGGCGCTTTCCAGATTTGCCAACAGGCTGCCACCAGAACTTTGCTCCGGTGCCTGGGCGGTATCATCTTGCGGGTCATCTGGTGCCTGTGCAGATTCAGCTTCGGGCTGATCCGGCGTTTGCGCTTCAGGTGCGGCAGGTTGATTGCCCACATCCATCGAGGAACCGAAGCTAGACTCAATTGCCGCTTCAATCGCGGCAGCAATAGACTCCGGTCCATTCGCGCTACCGCTCAGCGAGCCCACAACATCGGTCGCACTTGCAAGGCTAGCCAGCGCGCCACTGTCAGGCGTGCCGCTGTAACCTGCCGTCGCACTGGTGGCCGACGCTACCGCTGATTCAAGCTGCGCAACAATAGAGCCCGGAGCCGAAGCGTTGCCGGTCGCAGACCCCGCCACTGCCGTAGCATTGTGCAAGCTTGCCAGCACGCCGTCGCCGGAAGAGCTTGATTCAGAGGTCTCTGGCTCACTGGGCGTTGACTCTGGCTGATCACTCGATCCCGTGTCCGGGTCGGCACTGGAGGGCTCCGGCGTCGCCGACGGCTGACTACCACCACCGCCGTTCAAGGCAGCATCGACAGCCGCGGCTACCTGCGACTGGACGCTGGACGATGCATCAAGCCCGGGCAAACTGGGAACACTGGAACTCAGGCCCGAGACAAGATCTACCACAGCACTTGTGTCGCCACCGACGCCCAGATCGCCCAGCCCTTCCAGAGTGAGTCCACCGCTGGCAGAACCTTCTGCAGACGACGAGTGGTTCAGACTGTTGATGACACTATCGACTGCACTCATTCCCGCCGTTAACCCAATCGCACTCGTCGCCGACAGGCCCGAACTCAGAGAGGAGCTGGCACCAATTCCGCCAACAGAGCCGCTAAACGAGGTGGTTGCAGACACTCCGGCGCTTCCTCCTAGATTAATCCCGAGCTGGGCATTTGCGGTTGACGCGTTAGCTAAAACAATGGCGGCAACCAGTGGTGTTACATAACCTATATTGATCGTTTTCATGATGATCTCCTGGCACACTTTGAGCACCTTTCCGCGAATAACTTCTTTCGGGAAAAGCATCCTAGTTAAGGTGAACTTCCGAAGTTGGCAGGCTCCTCAACCTGACAACTCCCTCACCTCGGTATTGCGTCCTAGCTCAACCCGAGAGGCTTTGCTAATAACGCACTTATAGTTAAGTA
>NZ_JBVBUV010000084.1:0-15069 GCF_057445395.1 Litorivivens sp. | reverse complement strand
CGGTCTCTTCAATCTCTTTGTTGGTCTGTTACAGCCCTGTGCCAATACTGCATGCTAGGTTCGCTCTAGGTAGAGTACCAGTACATTGTTCATAAAACGCGCTTTATTCGTTCGTGAGATCAACGTGTGGCTGAGTTGCAGCCCCGGTACCAATGGGTTGCAGGATGGTATATGTTCTCTGGAGCGAGATAGGCTTTCGCAGGGTGTGTACTGCCGAGGTGGTGCATCACCGCAATAGAGAGTAGGCGGTTTTATTTCGCAGAGTGTAATAGGCGTAAGTCTATGGGGCAGGTTTATGAGGCTTCGATTTGCAGTGAATGGGTTTATAAGGAGTGGGTCTATAGGGCATAAGCTTGCTAGGATGCTGCTTTTTTTGTGTTCCGCTTGCTTATTGCAGGCCTGTGATTCACCCAAGTTGACAACGCTTGATAGCGCGGATGTTGTTATAGCCTTTGGCGATAGCTTAACGGCGGGTGTGGGTGCCAGCACAGGCAACAGTTACCCCAGCGTGCTGGCCCGGCTTTCAGGGTTGACCGTTGTTAACGCTGGGGTTTCTGGAGAAACCACTCATGAGGGGCTACTTCGGCTTCCGAAAGTGATTGAGGAACACAATCCTCGTCTTCTGATACTGCTGGAAGGGGGTAATGATATTCTGCGGAATAAGAGCTTTGCGCAAGTAGAGAAGAATCTGGACAGGATGATACAGCTGGCACTGGATCGCGGTATTCAGGTGGTACTTATCGGTGTGCCCGAAAAGAATCTGTTCTCCAGTTCTGCGCCTTTTTATCGTGCCCTGGCTGAGAAACATGATTTGGTCTTCGACGCTAGCCTGATTGCAGGCCTGATGCGCAGTCCGTCTAAGAAGTCAGATGCCATTCATTTTAATGATGAGGGATATGCACTGATGGCCGAAGGTATTTATGAGCTTCTATCAGACCACGGGGCTATCAATTAACGCCCCGAGCACGCCACCTGTAGCGCACAGTGTTTCGCCGAATCTTTGCTGAATAATCGAAAGTGCAAAATTCAGGTGCATATAGGGTATAGCTCTGGTCGTTTTTGCGCCTAGCCGGGATTGTTTTATACTTGGCGGCGTATAATGCGTGCTCTGAAGAAGCTGACTGTGTAGATAAGCCGCCCAATTATGACGACTCACCAAGTACTATCCGTATGCGTATAGCCTTAGTTTGTGTTTTCTTGCTGCTTTGCTTTTATGCCGTGCTCGCATTTAACGCGCAAGGCGAGGTGTTAACTACTCTGCGCGGTAAAGTTGAGCGCTGTAGGGTGCTGGGTGGTGCCGAGTCGCTCCAGCACGCCACGATTAAAGCCGAGAATGGCAGTTACCTTATTGCAAGCCTTGAGCATTGTCGTGCCGGGGCTGAGGTGGCTGTTCTGATAAAACGCGGGGCGCTTTATTTTAATACGATTTATGCGGCAGAAGTCGTAGAGTAGAGCAGGCTAGCGCGCCGGTGCTAATTGCCCCTCGGAACGCTAGGGTATCGGTGTGCAGACTTCTCGTCTCGGCTGGCTTGGAGTGCGCTAATTTGCAATGTGCTTTTTTTTTGATCAGAGTGGCGCGTTGAGCCGGCACAGCGTAGGCTACGTGATCTCATTCATATTCTCCCGCGACTACTCAAGAGTGTTCACATGACCGATCCAATGATTCTTCATCACTACGATGGTTCTCCCTATGCTGAAAAGGTTCGGCTGATGTTTGGCTTAACCAATTCTCACTGGTACTCCATGCTGTCGCCGGCGTGGCCACCGAGACCAAGCCTTGATCCGCTGACTGGTGGATACCGCCGAATCCCCGTGGCGCAGTCGGGTGCCGATATTTTCTGTGATACAGCGCTGATTTCACGAGAAGTGGCTGCGGCAACCCAATGCGAAGCTTTGAACCCTCAATCGATGAGTAGTGAAGCGGCAGCACTGATGCAGCAGGCAGAGAAAGAGGCTTTCTTTGCAGCGATTGGGGCGGTTCCGCCGCTGCGGCTGGTTGGCACCATGATTCGCAAGTTTGGCCCTGTGGGCATGTACCGCTTTGTGAAAGATCGCTCGGGCCTGCTCAAAGGCGGATCGGCCCGTGCGCCCCAGCGCGAGGCGGCGGGGCCGGTACTGCAGGCCTTATTGGATGCGCTAGAGCAGCGCTTGGGCGCGCATACCTGGATAAACGGCGAATCGCCCTCAGTTGCTGATTTGGCGGCCTATCATCCGCTGTGGCTGCACGTTAACTGCAACCGGCGCCCCTTACAGGCCGGGCCGAAGGTTCTGGATTGGTTTCAGCGCGTTGGTGATATCGGTCATGGTAGCCGCGAAGAAATATCCCAGAGCGTAGCCTTTGCGGCTGCCAAAGATTCAGAGCCACGCGCGCTGCCCGCGAGCGTTGAGAATGTGCCGGTGGCGATTGGTACGCGGGTAGAGGTGGCCCCGTCTGATTACGGCGTTCAACCCGTTAAGGGCATTTTGGCTGCGGTAACCGATGAGCGGATCATTGTCGCCAGAGATACCGATGAGTTCGGCAAGCTTCACGTGCATTTCCCTCGGGAGGGGTACTCGGTGAAGGTCGTGCAGGATTAGCCCAGCGCGGCGAGAGCGTGAGGGCTGACGCCGCTAAGCGATTTTCGGAATTCAGGCTATGCTTAGCCCTATGGATACGCGCGACTCCAATGTTCTCAGGGTGATTCTTATTGAGGGCGCAGCCAACCTGGCTGTGCTACTCATCAAGCTTGGTGTGGGTATTAGCACCGGGTCATTGGCCATTCTGGGGGACGCCGTTCATTCGCTTACCGATGCGTTCAATAATGTTGTTGCATGGTTTGTTACCCGCCATTCCGTTAAACCCGCCGATTCTAAACACCCATACGGCCACCGGAAGTTCGAGACGGTGGCAGTTTTTGTTCTCGCCACGCTATTGGCCACCCTGGCCTTTGAACTGGCCATTCGTGCCCTAACCCGCGATAGGCCAGAAATCGTGTCCGGCCGCCTGGAACTTGGCTTGATGGTGCTGGTGCTGGTTATAAACATTGTGCTGTCCTGGTGGCAACGTCGGTGGGCCAAACAGTTGGACTCCCAGATTTTGCTGGCAGATGCAAACCACACGTTATCTGACGTACTGATTACAAGCAGTGTCATAGCGGCCTGGCAGTTTTCGACGATGGGTTGGTGGTGGGCCGATCAAGCTTGCGCATTAGCCGTGGCGGTCTTCATTCTTTACATCGCCATAGGGCTTTTTAAGAGTACGCTACCGGTGCTGTTGGATGAACGCGCGATCGACGCTGATGCGCTTCGCTCGGCGGTGCGCTGTATTGAAGGTGTTCGTCGGGTAAGCCGAGTTCGATCGCGCTGGATCGGGCAGGTGTGCGCTGTAGACCTTGTGATTGCGGTCAATGCCACGCTGACGACCGAAGCAGCTCACGACATTGCAGACCGGGTAGAGGACCAGCTTGCAGAGCAGTTCAACGTTTATGACATCAATATTCATATTGAGCCATTCAGTGCAGATTAGGGTAGAGCGCTGATCATCCAGACCGCCGTATGTTTTGGGCGACAATGTAGGGGCTAGCTGACGGGGCTACGCTCTATGACGGTGGTAAGCAGGCATTGGAGGCGTTGCAAGCGGGTGCGATTTCTGCGGGATTGCCGTTTACCGTACTGTTGCTGGTGATGTGCGTGAGCCTGTATAACGGTAAGTGTCAGGCGACCGCCTAGAGAGGCTGTCTGCGTCGCTTTGGAGGTCTGCTTGTCGGCCGGCGGTGCGCACTGCCACTAACGGCTTGTCTCGAAAGGTAATCCGTGGGACTAATATGGCACGGCGCTGTGCATTGCAGTGTGCATTGTCATTGCCGGAAGCTGTTCGCTGATCACAGGGGAGTTTACATGGCCGCCATTTTGTCTGGAGATCGCCTGCGCTTTCTTCTCGGCCGGTTTAAAGACCGGCTTTGGGTTAAACCACTCGTTGTTTGCCTGTTATCCATCGTTGCGGCGTTTATTGCCAAGCTTGTTGATGGCACCACGCTGGCTCAGCATGTACCGGAGATTGCGGCCGAATCGGTTGAAACACTCTTGTCCATAATGGCTGGCAGTATGCTGGTGATTGCCACCTTCTCGGTGGCATCGATGGTGTCTGCCTATGCTTCAGCAGCCAGTACTGCAACCCCGCGGTCTTTCACCCTGGTTGTCGGCGACGACGCCTCGCAAAATGCTCTGTCGACTTTTGTGGGCGCCTTTATTTTCAGTGTGGTGGCGTTGGTCGCCGTAAAGAACAATTACTTTGAGGCGGCGGGTCTCTTTATCCTTTTTGTGCTGACGGTGTGCGTTTTTGGCATGGTCATCTTCACCTTTGTGCGTTGGGTTGATCGCATTGCCCGCCTTGGGCGGATGGGGTCGACAATAGAAAAGGTTGAAAAGGCCGCAACAGCCGCACTTAAACGGCGTCGCAACGCGCCAACACTGCGCGGCGTAAAATTAACGAGCGAGCCGCATGGACGTACAGTGGTTGCCACCAGTGTGGGCTATGTTCAGCATATCGATATTGCCGCTATTCAGGCCTGGGCAGAAGAAAACGATGTTCGGGTTATTGTGGCGGCGTTGCCTGGTACGTTCGCTGCGCCCGGTCGAGCGCTAGCCTATATAAGCGGCCTTTCTCGGGAGCAGGGGCTGGAGCAGAAACAGGAAGACTTTGACGATACACGCGTAGTGCGCTCCTTTCATATTGGTCCTGATCGCCTGTTTGATGACGATCCGCGCTTTGGTCTGGTGGTGCTTTCTGAGATTGCCGGTCGCGCGCTGTCACCAGCAGTAAATGATCCCGGTACCGCTATTGGAGTGATCGGTACTTTGCTGAGATTGCTTGTGCTGTGGGGAGAGCCTGCGGTGGAGCAAGACGAGCAGGCGCCGTCCTATGATCGCGTTGAAGTGCCCGAGATTTCTGTACGCGATATGTTTGACGATGCGTTTACAGCGATTGCCCGCGATGGCGCGGGCATGGTCGAGGTGGCGGTACGGCTGCAGAAGGCACTACATGCACTGGCGTTGGTGGGTGACCCGGCTTTGCGAGCTGCTGCCGAGTACCATGGGCGTCTGGCGCTCAAACGAGCAAAAGCGGCGTTGGCGATGGAGGAAGATTATACAGCGGTGCGGGACGTGGCGATGTTTTCAGAAACCGGGTCTCAGCGCAATTACTAAATTTATCTGCCGGCAGAATATGTAGAACCCAAAACGTTGGCGGTATGGTCGATTTTACAATGTGCTGTTTCGTTAGCTTTTCTGCTAGAGCTCTTTTGCACGGCGCAACAAGAAAAAGAACGGCGTGCTATCACCCTTGCGCTCCATAGCGCCGAGCAGGGTGTCTGAATCCAGCCAGACAAACGCGTCTCTGATGGGCAGCCCATCGTAAATCATGGTAGCGGTTGTTCTATTGAGGTATCGGGTAACCCGTAAGCGCGCTTGTGCGCGAGTGGTCATAAAGACCGGCATCAACAAGCGGAACAGGTTGGCGATAAGTGGAGATGCAATAATCGCCCGAGGTAGGCTTAAGCCGAAGAATACTCTTCTTGGCGCGAGTCGCAATGTGCCAAAGAGAGTGGCTTCGAAGACTAGCGGGTGTACGTCGTCCAGCGAATAAAAATGCTTGCCGCGCCAGCCATACCGTTTGAGGATGCCATCCATCTTGTGCCCGGTCGGAAATTCTTCACCCACCCAGCATCCGATCATCTCCTCCGGTTCAACTTCCGGAAGCGATTCAAAGAGCGCGATCGCCTCCGAAAGAGACATCGCTTTCTGTTGGGTTTTTCGTGCGGGTTCGGAGTAGGATGTCGTCATGTGTTCGTTCCTGGTCGGCCATGCTTGTTATGCCGCTTTGACTGGAATCTGCATACTCTGGCTGCAATGTACATGAGTATCGCCCTTAATACTCTGGTAGGCCAGCATTGTACTTCTACGGGCTTCTGTGTAGCCTTTTGAAAGGTTCAGGTAGATAGGTTTTAGTTGGGTGTTCTATGCTGACAGCCGCCCTCACTCCGGCCCTTTCGAATCGTCGCGCCGCCTAGAGGGAGAGGGGCAGCGTGGGGGATAACTGACGCAGGGCTTGACACCACATAGCGATTTTTGAATCACTCGATTGCCACTCGACGTTATGATGAGATTTTTTGCTTGCTCTCTGGATACGACTCAGCCGGACGCCGACGATTGTGGACTACGAAAAATTTAATACATTCTGCGCTGCTTTGCCGGTGACAACCCATGTTGTTCAGTGGGGCGGTTCAGACGTTTGGAAAGTTGGCGGTAAGGTTTTTGCTATTGGTGGTTGGCAGAAAAATGAATCGCCCGCCTATACTTTCAAAACGTCCGAACTTAATTTTGAGGTATTGGGCAATCAGCCCGGATATCGCCCGGCGCCGTATCTGGCTTCACGAGGAATGAAGTGGATACAGGTCTACGATGTTTCTCTGGCTGAAGAAGATCAGCTCGAATACTACAAGTGTGAGTCGTATCGTATTGTTTCACTTGGGTTGACCAAAAGATTGCAAAAGGAGCTTGGGCTGAATCAGGTACCCTGAAGAGCTCTCGTCGCGTTTTTCTCGGCGACGCCGATTGGCCTGGCTCACCGAACGAGCATATAAAAACGCACAGGCTGCCCAGATCTTCGCAACGATTCAGACCTTTAATTCTGTGCAGGAGAAAACAGGTGACACGTAAAACTCAAATACTCATTGTGCTGTACACAAGTATAGCGCTGCTTGCGCTCGTGTTTAGCTGGTACCACGCTGTTGCTTATCTTGGTGATGGCTTCGCACAGGCTAACATGGCGTTTTGGCAAGACGCGTTGCTTAATGCCAATCCGGCCGGAAAGTTTCTGACAGTGGATATTCTCTATCTGGCGCTGGCCTGTAACCTTTGGATGTATGTAGAAGGCCGCCGCATTGGGGTGAAATACATCACCGGCTATGTGTTAGCAGGTGCAGTGATAGCCATCAGTTTCGCCTTTCCATTGTTTCTGGCCATGCGTGAGATCAAGCTTTCTGAGACAACAGCGTTGCCGCAGGCGTCTTTGAAGTACCACGATATACTCGTATTACTATTATTGGCCGCAGTCACATTGTCTGCGGGTGTTATTGTTATGTGATTTGAGGGAGCGAATTATGACTGAACAACAATCGTTAAAAGCGAGCTGTTTGTGTGGCGCGGTTACTTTACATGCAAAAAACGCTAAATCCGAGTTTGATGCCTGCCACTGTAGCATGTGTGCAAAATGGGGTGGTGGACCCTTTCTGGGGGTAGAGTGCGGTTCGGAAGTGACGGTGGACGGGGAGATAAGTGTATTTGCTTCATCGGACTGGGCAGAGCGCGCTTTCTGCGGGCGCTGCGGTACACATTTATACTATCGGCTCAAGGCTCACAATGCTTACGTATTACCGATGGGCTTATTTGACCAGCGGCCTACGCTTGCGTTTGAAAAACAGATTTTTATTGACGAGAAGCCGGACGAATACAGCTTTGCCGAAAAGACACCTACCTTAACGGGACAGGAAGTCTTCAAGCTATACAGTGAGTGATGAGTTTGGTTGCCAAAGCATCAGAGGGCAGGCGCGAGAACGTAAATAATTCACTATACACGCTGTGTGCGCCAGATAATTCACAGTTCTCAAATGTTTTGGTAATTCACCACTTCAGTCACTAAGTGATCTCTATACACTGTTAGTTGTGTGTGACAGCTTGCCAGCGAGCGTTGCTGTCATGAGTAAACGATAACCTCTTTCTATCATTCGTTTTCTAGCATAGGGAGCTGTGTTTATGGATATCACGGGTTTGATTGTTTTCCTGCTTATTGGTGCGCTGGCCGGTTGGCTTGCAGGCAAGCTTATGTCCGGTGGCGGTTTTGGCGTGCTGGGCAATATTGTGGTCGGCATTGTCGGGGCGGTTATTGGCGGGCATGTATTTTCACTGGTTGGGATAGCAGCCGGGGGCTTGCTCGGTTCTATTGCTACTGCCACTGTTGGTGCTGTGATTTTGCTGTTTATTGTGCGGTTGATTAAACGGGTATAGGCCAAGCCGATACAAAGCATTATAAAATACGCGCAACGGGCAGCCGCCGTATCTCCTCGGTAAAGTGCGGCTCGTAAAAAGGGTTACTCAGTTAACGGAATAAAATGGAAATCGTGAATCTGCGGGACGAGCCGCATTATCTGCCGCAGTTGGCGCAATGGCATCATGCGCAGTGGCACTTTCTCAATCCTGGACAGAGCCTGTCTGACCGAATTGCGAAGATGCAGGCTTATCTCGCTGGCACATTATTGCCGAGTACGCTGGTGGGTAAAGTAAACGGTGAACTGGTGGGGTCTGCCTCATTGGTGAGCTGTGATATGGACACTCATTCGGAGCTTTCCCCGTGGCTCGCCAGTGTGTATGTGGATAAACCCTGGCGCTGTCGAGGCGTCGGCGGTGAACTCGTGGAGGCCGTTATGGCATTGGCTCACGCTGGCGGCTACTCAGAGATGTACCTGTTTACCGACGAGCAAAGCCGCTTTTACGAAAAACTGGGATGGAGAGTCTGGTCGCAGGAGGTTTATCGGGATACGCCAGTCACTATAATGCATGCCACGCTTTGCTAAGAGGATGCAGCGGATTGTGGATACTGTTGCGTGGGATGATTTTCAGAAGGTCGCGCTATGCGTTGGGACAATTATTGATGCGGAGGAATTTCCGCAGGCCAGACGTCCAGCCTATATTCTCAAGGTGGATTTTGGGTCGGACATCGGGGTTCGAAAGTCCAGCGCGCAGATAACGGATCTCTATAGCCTCGACGCGTTGGTTGGCAAACAGGTCGTGGCGGTTGTCAATTTTCCGCCCAAGCAGGTTGGCCCCATCATGTCCGAGTGCCTGGTTACCGGGTTTCACCGAGAAGACGGGGCTGTGGCTCTGGCAGTACCCGACAAGCCGGTGCCTAATGGCAGTAGGCTGGCGTGACGGGCAGTGATTACCAGTCATTCGACGGCGCGAAGCTGGCGCTGTTCTGTGGTGATTCGATTCTGGTTTACAAGCGTGACCAGCGCGAGGATATTCCGTACCCGGGACTGCTCGATTTACCCGGTGGCGGTCGTGAAGGCTCTGAATCGCCACAGAGCTGCGTTCTGCGTGAACTGAATGAGGAATTCTCACTGGTTCTGTCTCCAGAGCAACTTTCTAACGGGCAGCTCTATACCATCGAGTTTAATGGATTGCCGGGTTACTTCTTTACGGCGAACCTTGCGCCTGCCGAGCAGACAAAGATCCGGCTGGGCGAGGAGGGGCAGTACTGGCAGTTTATGCCAGTGACAGACTTTATCAGGCGCGCCGATGCCATTTCGCACTTGCAGAAAATGGTTGAGGCGTATTGGCTGCGGCAGCAATAAATATCGGCTGGCTAAGGAATAATCGGCGCTGGGAGCTGCTATAGTGCGGTTTTTAAAGTGGCCGCGCCGGCATGCATACCGTTGGCTGGTTGGGTTCACGTTTTCGTTTGAGAGCATGTTATGTCGCAACAACTGCTATACGGCTTTTCCAGTATTGCCATCACCTTCGTTCTGTTTGCCTTGATCATCGGCTGCAACGAGGCTGGCTTTCGTATTGGCCGCTTTGTGCAGCGTCAAACCAATGATGAAGTTAAAACCTTAACCGGTGCCATTCAGGGAAGTATTCTCGGTCTGTTGGCGCTCATGCTGGGTTTTACCTTCAGTATGTCCATGCAGCGCTATGACGCACGTAATCAGGCCCTGATTCATGAGGCTAATGCCATTGGCACCGTGATGTTGCGGGTTCAACTGTTGCCAGAACAATTTCACGCAGAAGTTTCCAGCATGCTGGATGACTATGTTGACCTGCGTATTGCGGCTAGCCAAATAGACCTGACGCAGTTGGAAAAGCGCCGTGAGTTTAACCAGCGCATCTCGGACTTACAAAATGCTATCTGGGCAGTAGCGGTAGAGGCGGCACAGTTATCGCCGAGCCCGGTTACCTCGGGGGCATTTATTACGGCTCTGAACGATATGATTGATCGGCAGGGAGAGCGCAATGCCTTTTTGCAGATGCAGGTGCCCGAGGTTGTATTGCTATTGTTGTTTGTCGTGTTCCTGTCGTCGGGGGGCATTCTGGGTTATTCCAGCGGCCTGGGCGGCAAGCGTGTGATGGCGCCTACCGTCGTGGTCTCGTTTCTGATTTCATTGATTGTTTTTATCATTATCGATCTGGACAGACCTCGGCGCGGATTAATTCAAGTGGATCAGAGCAGCCTTGTAATGCTGCAAAAGTAGTTCGCTCCACTGAGACATACTCGTCCGAATAGCTGTCAGGGCTGCAATATTCGATAAGAATCAAAATGATGAATCGCAATGCCCTGATAGCTGGAATAGCTTTTTAATTCACTTTCTACGCTGTGTAACACGTCGTCCATATAGTCGCTGCCCTCTTCGCAGAAGGTGATCCATGTGGGCTCGATGCAGAGTGTTTCCACGCCGACCACCACCGGCTTGCCTTGCCTGTCGGCGTAGGTCAACTCGTTGCTGGCATCGTTGATAATTCTTTCAGCGGTATCGCGATAGTCCATTAGTCCTACGCCGTCGGTCGCGTCGATGACCAGCTCGTGTAAGGTGCGCGCCTGACCGTTGCGAAAGATGCCGTGTTCGTCGAACCAGATGGGAATGTCGGCATACAGTGGCAGGCCTATTCGATGGGTTCGCGAGCGCGCGCTTTCCAGCAGATCAATGAAGCTTGCGATCAGTTCCGGGCGTTCGGTTTCCCACTCGGTCAGCAGGTAGGGCTCAACATCCAAGTGAATGGCTGCAACTGTTAGATCCGGGTAGCGCGCTGCAAAATCAGCTACCCGATCGATAATGCTGGCTACCTGATGATGATTTTCAGGCAGGGCCCAATCGGGTTGACCGAACAGCAGTTCGACGGCAATACCGCGTTGTTGGCTGATAGTGAAGAAGGCCGCCAGTGCGTCTTGGTCATAGCGCAGGGCCTCGGAGGCCTCAAGATAGAACCGGTTTAGCGATTTTTCGGCGGCAAACGCAAACAGTTGGTTGCGGGCGTCGGAATCTAACACCACCTTTGAGCCCCAAACCCAAATCGCCCGAGTGCGACTGCTGCTCTCGGAATTGTCAGTGTTGCGTGGTGGTGTGTCCTCGGTTCTCGTGGCTGGTGTGCGATTCTCCGATGGCGGCACGGCGCGGCAATCGGTTGCGCAGTCATCGGCAGGTGCCGGGGATGTGCTGCCGGGTGAGTTGCAGGCGCTGAGCAGTGCGCTGATGATCAGTGTGGCAAGGGCATTACGCTGCAATGAGAGGCTACGAAAAACGAGGTAAGGCATGAAGGCGGTCCGTGCTACTGCGAGTATTCATTATTGTGGGGGCAGTTGACCACAACTCGGGCAGCGGTGAAATAGGGATGGACCCTCATGTCACCTCACGGCGACGGGCGGCCGCATTTATCACTATTACCTTAACGGAATGACACTTTACCCGTCTTGGGCTCGGAGTATACTCGGAGGCTAATAACTATTAGTCGCACTGACAGGAAGGGAGGGCCCTATGTCCATTTATCAACCGATTGAGAAGGCTGGCGAGAACCGCCGGGTATATCAGCTGACCAGCCCGGTCACCATGGAACCCATTGGTGAGCTCGTCTGCGCCAATACCGACGATGTTAAGGCCGCTGTGGCCAAGGCGCGTGAGGCTCAGAAAGCGTGGGGTGAGCTGGCTGTTGAAGAGCGGGCCAAAACCATCAAAAAAGCGGTACAGATCATTCTGAAGCGTCAGGACGAAATCTGTGAAACCGTGATTCGTGAAACGGGCAAGGTGCCGGCAGATGCCCTGAGCATGGAGATATTCTCCGTGGTTGACGCCATGACCTACTACGCCAAGCACGCGAAAAAATTTCTCGCCACGGAAAAACGTAAAGTGCCGGGTATTGTGGGCCTGGCGAAGAAGATGAAGATTGTTTACAAGCCGCTGGGTGTGGTGGGCGTGATTGTGCCCTGGAACGGCCCCTTCGTACTGGCGGCGAACCCGGCGGCGCAAGCGCTGCTGGCGGGTAATGCTGTAGTTCTCAAAGGCTCAGAAGTTACGCCGTATTCTACCAAGCTTCTGGAAGATATTTACCGCGAGGCAGGTTTGCCGGACGGGCTGCTGCAGGTATTGATGGGTGACGGTCAGACCGGCGCAGATCTGGTGGAATCTGGAGTGGACAAGATTTCCTTCACCGGCAGTGTGAATACCGGCCGCAAGGTTGCCGAATCCTGTGCCCGTCAGCTGATTCCGGTGACACTGGAGCTGGGCGGCAAAGACGCCATGATTGTCTGCGCCGACGCTAATCTGGAGCGAGCGGCCGACGGCGCGCTGGCCGGCTCGTGCATGAACACCGGGCACTACTGCTGTGGTACCGAGCGTATTTACGTGGTTGAAAGCGTCTATGACCAATTTGTGGCCAAGGTGGTGGAAAAAGCCAAGGCTTTGAAGCAGGGGCCTGAGCATGGCGGCGACGAGGATGTGGGCGCGGTTTTCTGGGACAAGCAGATGACGATTATCGAAAGCCACGTGGAGGACGCGCGCGCCAAAGGGGCGAAGATTTTGGTGGGTGGCAGCCGCAATACGGCACAAAAGGGGCTGTATTACCTGCCAACGGTGATGACAGATGTAACTCACGACATGGATATCATGCGTGACGAAACGTTTGGCCCGATTGTGTGTATTCAGAAAGTGCGCGACGAAAATGAGGCCCTGCGCCTGGCCAATGAAAGCGAGTTTGGCCTGAACGGCAACGTGTGGACTGCGGATCTGGATAAAGGCTTTAATCTGGCGCGTCGCATCGATACTGGTGGTGTCAGTGTGAACGATATGGCCATGACATACGGCGTACCCGCCGCGCCGTTTGGTGGTCGCAAGCACAGCGGTGTGGGCCAGGTGAACAGCATCACCGGATTGCGCGGATACTGCTTTGCTCAGCCAATTCTGATCGATAAAGGCAAAGGTAAATTGCAGAGCGGTTACCCTTACAGTAGCCAGAATGTGGAAGGTATGAAGAAGTTCATGAACATTCTGTGGGCTAAAACGCCGTTGGGCCGCTGGCTGGCCTGAACCGCGACAGCCCTCCCCACACGGGGAGGGCTGTACTGTTATAAGCATATCGCAAAATGTTATAACTAACTGTTTTTACTGAGCTTTTTCTTCTAATCCCCAGTTTCCTGTGCTATCGTTGCCACCCTGTTGAAATTCCCTATGAGTGGCACGCGTGAAAGACCTAGACATTGCCAAAATCAGCGCTGAGCTTGCGGAGCAATCCCCGCAGGACATCATCCGTTGGGCCCTGTCACTGGGCGAGCCGGTGATGTCCAGCACCAGCTTCTCTCAGAATGCGGCTGTTATGCTGCATCTGATCACTTCGGTGGACCGCAGTGTGCCGGTAGTTTGGGTGGACAGTGGCTACAACGTACCCGATGCCTACCGGGTGGCCGAACGCCTGATGAAAGATCTCAAGCCGAATATGCAGATCTATATTCCGGAAATGACAGCGGAGCGTCGCAACGCGATTATGGGCGGTATTCCTCACCCGGACGATACGCCCGAGCTGTTCAAGGAGTTCACTCGTCAGGTCAAGCTGGAGCCCTTTAACCGCGCGATCGATGCGATCAAGCCAAAAATCTGGATTACGGGTATTCGCAAGGAAGAGACCGACTTTCGCAAGGGGCTGGATATTCTCTCTTGGGATGCACGTGGTTTGTTGAAAGTGGCGCCTATTTTCCACTGGACTCAAGACGACGTGCAGCAGTATATGGAAGAGCACAGCCTACCCAGCTGCAAGCACTATTTCGATCCGACCAAAGTTGCCGAAAACGCTGAGTGTGGTCTGCACACCGCAGCTTGAATCGCTGTGTGTTCAGACACCTCGGGTTACATTCCCCTCCGGGCCGAGCAAAAAAGCGGCAATTCTTACCGCTTAGTAATCAACACTGTTTGATAGCCATACTTCACGTAGAATCAGCGACTTGCCTCTGAGGAATTATCGCTGATGCGACACGCCAAACCCTACCTGTTGCTGACCGCTTTTCTGTTTCTGGCTGCGTGTGAAAAAAGCGTGCCCGTTGTCCAGAAAGTGGAGCCTGAGCGAGAACTTGCGGTCACGAGCATAGTGCTTGAACCCCGCGATTGGCAGTTGGCATTCCCCGCCTATGGACACTTTGAAACCACCGAAGAAATCACGATCAGCGTCGACTTTTCCGGCACGGTCTCGAAGGTCTCCTTTCGCGAGGGCCAGAATGTCAGTGCTGGCGATTTGCTGATTGAGCTGGATGAGCAGAAGCAACAGCTACGAGTACGCCAGTCGAAAGCGAGCCTGCTCAGTGCGCGCGCGGAGCTTGAAAAATCCCGTGAGACTTATTTTCGCTATAGGGACCTGATGGGGCGGGGCGCGTTATCAAGGGAGCAGCTGAAAGATAGCGAGTCAAATTACGAGCGTTCGAAAGCTCGGGTAGAGGAGGCCGAGGCCAGTCTGGCATTGGCGGAAAAGGACTTACGGGAAACGCGCATAATCAGTCCCGTTGATGGTGTGGTCGTGGAAAAACGGGTTGAGCCGGGCCAGACGGTGCTGGCAGGCAATCCGCTGGCTGTGCTGCAGGTCGCCGATACCTTGCGGGTTGTTACCTTTGTCAGTGAGCGCGAGGTTAATCAGTTGCGTTTGGGCGATGAAGCGACGGTTGCAACGCCGGCGGTACCCGGTCGCGAGTTTCCAGCGCGGGTAGAGCTGGTGAGTTCGGAGGCAGACCCCAGCACCGGCAATTTCACGGTCAAGCTCACGGTAAATAACCGGGACCGGCTGCTGCGACCGGGCATGTCGGCACTGGTCAATATGAAAGGCGTTGTCCGCTCCGATACGTTAGTGCTGAGTAAAGGTCATCTTGTGGATCGCAATCGTCGGCGCGTGGTGTTTATCTACGAAGCGGGGCGGGTGCGGGAAGTCGAGCCCACCTTTGCAGCGAGCGCGGGTGATGAGCTGCCGGTGCTGGCCGGCCTCAATCCCGGCGACCGGTTGATTACCAGC